>SKTG01000130.1 GCA_007118045.1 Nitriliruptoraceae bacterium | reverse complement strand
GCGGGTTGCGGACGACCGCGCCGCGGGCGGCGAGCCGTCGCGCCCCGGCGAGCTGCCCGGCCGTGGCGACGAACGGCAGACCTTCCGGCACCGAGGCGATCGCGAGGCTGACGGCCGTGCCGGTCACGTCGGTCAGCGGCCACCGGCGGAGCAGACCGACCCCGGCCGTCAGGCCGGCCACCCCGAGGGCGGCGGGCAGCAGACGACGGGTGAGCTCCTCGAGCCTGATCTCGACCCCGGTCGGCGGCGGCGGACCGGTCAACGCCAGGCTGCGGGCGACCTCGGTGTGCTCACCGACCGCGACGACGACCGCTCGGACCGAGCCCGCGACCACCGTGGTGTCCTCGTAGAGCATGCAGGAGCGGTCGGCCACATCGGAGTCCGGGGCCGGATCCGGCGTCTTGGTCGCGGGCAGCGACTCGCCGGTGAGGCTCGACTCGTCGACCTCGCAGCCGTCGACATGCAGGACCCGGGCGTCCGCGGGCACGGGGTCACCGGCCCGCAGCACCAGGACGTCGCCCTGGACCAACCGGTCCTCGCCGATCACGAGCTCCCGCCCCTCGCGTACGACCGTGACCGCCTCGACATCGTGGCTGAGCAGCCGCCGGACCGTGCGGTCGGCGCGGAGCCGCTGCACGCCACCGACCAGCGTGTTGACGCCGATGAGGCCGAGTACCAGCGCCGCGTCGCTCATCGAGCCGGACGCCGCGGACAGCCCGGCTCCCGCGCCGAGCACGGGGTTGAGCGGGTTGGCCAACTCGGCCAGGAACGGCTCCAGCGGCCCGACCTCGTCCCCGGAGCCGGTCACCACGTGACGGCGTTGGGCCGCGTCGGCGGCGGTCAGGCCGGATCGAGCGTCGCTGTCGAGCGCGGCGACGACCCGATCGGCGACCATGTCGTGCCAGCGCGTGCGGTCCGGCGGCCGGGGCCTCGGATCGTGCGAGAGCTGGACCGCGGACCAGGCCCCGGAGACCAGGGCGGCGCCGGCCGCACCGTTGACCATGGCCAGGGCCCGGGAGGCGGCGCCGAGGCGGGGGCCGGTGGTGGTGACGAGCGTGCCGAGCGCCGTGCCGCCCATGGCGAGACGGACCGAGCGTTCGCTGACCTCCCTGGCGATGCGCGTCGCGGTGACGATCGTCGCGGCGTCGGCGAGCTCGCGACCCAGTATCAGGTCGGCACCCCACGACGGTCGACCGGTGGGCGACAGGACCCCGAGGGCCACGTCCGCGGCAGCCAGGCCCCGGTGCCCCTGACGGCCGATGACCATGACCCCGTGGCCCTCGGCCTGCAGCTCACGGACCTCGTCTCCGAGCGGATCGCCGGGGGAGACCCGGCCGTCGGCCTCGAGCGCCCGGGTCACACGGTCATCCTGCTCCGCGATCAGCAGGCGGTGACCACAGGCACGCACGGCGTCGACCACGGCAGTGGCGCCCGGGTCGAGCTGCGGTGCGATCTCGACGAGGGCGATCACCTCCCCGTCGCGCTGTAAGGCCAGCTGGACGCTGCCGGTCCGGCGCACCTCGCGGATGCGCGACAGCGCACCGCGGGCGCGCTTGAGCGTGGCGTGGTCCACCTCGTCCGCGGGGCCGAGCCGCCAGGGCTTGCGCCGACGGGTCGACGAGGGCGCCGTCGGGTCGAACAGTCGCTCGGCAGCGGCCCAGATGCGTTCGTCGACCTCGTCCCCGGCCGGGGTGACCGCGCGGCGCAGGTGCAGCTGCTCGGTGACCAGCACCTCGGCGTCGAGGACGACCGTGTCGATCCGGTCGAGGCGACGCAGGGCGGAACCGTCGAGGGGCACGATCCCGCGGTAGGCCAGGGTCCGACCGAGCAGCGCCGCGAACCCCTCCCGGCCCGCTCGGGCGGCCTTGGGCGTCGTCGCGACCAGCAGGTCGGCCGAGCTCCGCAGGTCACGGGTCGCGAGGTAGGAGGCCCCCGCGACGCCGGCACCGAGCTGGCCGACCCGTGCCGCCCACCGTTCGACTGGCCCGATCAGCTCCGGGCCGGGCCGCGGGGGCAGGTCGGGCGGGTCGATCGGGTCGTCGCTGTGCACGGCGTAGAACAGCGGTTCCTGGCGGTCCCAGGCCCGGCGTCTGGCCCGGAGCTCCCCGAGCGAGGCCGCCTGCATGCCGAGGTCGACGAGCGTGCCCATCGGCCCCTGTGCGACGCCACTGGCCGCGGCCCCGAGCAACGGGATCGCGAGGGCCGCCACCCGCCGCCCGAGCACCCGTTGGGCGTACATCCGCAGCCACGGGTTGTTGTCGACCACGGAGATGATCCCGGGGACCTCGGCCGGGAGCCGCGGCATCCGGGTGGCACGACCGACGGCCGTCCACCCGAGGCTGAGGGCCTCGCCGGTCATGATCGCGATGACGCGGTGGATCGGTTCGTCGTCGGCCGGGTGGTCGGCGCGTTCCTCGACGTCCCAGGCGGGACGTTCGGGTCGCCGCCGGGCACCGAAGGTCTCCTCGAAGCCCTCGATCAGCTCGACGAGGCTGGCGAGCGTCGACTCGCCACCGTCGAACGCCACGGCGACGCGGCCGGTGATCGCGTTGACCTCCGCCCAACGGACGTCGTCGAGCCGTCCGAGTGCCTGCGCCAGGCGCCGGCGGAAGCCGACGGCCGACGGGTCCTCGATGCCGTGGACCTCGATCTGTGCCCGGTCGTGGTCCTCGTCCTCCCAGACCCGCCGGTGCAGTCCGAGCGTGTCCTCGAACAGGTGGACGCCGTCGTCCACGACGTCCTCGACGCGGCCGACGACGTCCTCGACGCGTTCGACGCCGTCCTCGAGCAGCTCGACCAGGTCGTCGAGCTCGAGGAAGGGAGCGTCCTCCTCGGGTGCCGCGTCCCCACCGGCGACCGGGCCTTCGGTGACCGGTCCGCCGCGGCTGCCGGCCTCGTCGCGGTCCGTGGGGCGGTCCCCGGACACGGCCGGGTCGCTCGGAAGCGCCTGCCCCGCCAGCCGAGCCGGCAGGGTCACCGCGGAGACGGTGGTGGCGACCGTCCGACGGAAGGCACGCGCGACCATCGGTCCCTCCTGTCCTGTGCCCGGTCCGTCGTCGCCGTCGCCAGCCGGCGAGCGTAGCGACCGGCCGCGACCGTCCTCCCGGCCACCCGTCGGGGTAACCGGGCGACCGTCGGCGGGGGCGAGGCCGACGTAGGCTCGTCGGTGACGCTCCCTCGGAGACGCTCGCTCGGGGACGCTCCCTGGGGACGCTTCGTCGGTGGCTCGATCGGGGAGGCTCCGTCGGGGCCGCCCCGCCGGTCGGAGGCTCGAGGTGACGAGGCCGAAGCGGGTGCTCGCCTTCGTCGCTGCCCATCCCGACGACGACGTGATGGGGGCGGCGGGACTGGTCGCCATCCACCGCGACGACAGGTCGTTCAGGTTCGTGTTGATACACGCCACCGACGGTGAGGCGGGAGAGATCGCTGTGAGCTCGGGTGTCTCCCGGGCGAACCTCGGCACCGCCCGACGGAACGAGGACGTCGCCGGCTGGGACGCCGTGGGACGCCGGCCGGACCGACACGAGTGGCTCGGGCTGCCCGACGGTGCTCAACCACCGGCGTGTCACCGCCGGCCTGGAGGCGTTCGATCCGCACCGGGTGTTCGACCCACGCGGGGTCGACGACGAGCGCATCGCGTGCACCATCGACCAGCGAGCCGTCCTGCCGCTGATCGTGGCCGCGTTCCAGGCTCACCGCACGCAGTGGGAGCCCTACTGGTCGGCCCTCGACGAACGGACGTGGCGTTCCGTCGCGGGCGCGAGCCACCTCGTGCAGGCGTGGCCACCCCGGGACCCGGATGTGGAGCCTCTGACCGATCCCTTCGAAGGGCTCTGACCGCCCGACCGTCGAGCGCGGGACCAGCGGCCCTGCCGAAGCGAGGCGCACCCGCAGCGAACGTCCGAGCGACCGGCCGATGCAGACGATGATCCCGCTGGACCTCGGGCCCGGCGATCACGCTGTGCCCGTCGGGCTAGATTGCGCCGGGCCCAGGCTCCGGCGTCGGCCATCCGGTCGCGATCGCGTCCCGGAGGTCGACGGAGCACCGACCTCCGCTCCGCCGATGCCCGACGGGCACGAACTCCCCGGCGTGGTGGCGATCCCGACGCGATGGTGGGCAACGCCGGGGTCCTCCTGCACCGCGCCGGACGAAAGGGTCGTCGTGCACCTCAACCCGAGCATCCGCGTCGGTGGGGCGGGCATGCTGGCGTTGGTAGCGACGTACGGCATCGGCCGGCTGGCGTACGGACTGTTCGTCCCCAGCTTCCGTGAGGAGTTCGGTCTCTCCCTGGACGTGCTGGGCTTCTACGCCAGCGCAGCGCAGGCTGGCTACCTGGTCGCCACCGTGGTCACCGGTGTGCTCACGGCCCGGTTCGGGCCTCGTGTACCCGTGGTCTCCGGGTGTCTGCTCCTGGCGGTCGGCGCGGCCCTGACGGCGTCCGCACCTGGTCCCGTGCTGCTGGCCGTGGGGGTGACCGTCGCGGGTACGAGCGCGGGTGGCGCCTGGGCGCCGTTCTCGGACGCGGTCGCCAACCAGGTCCCGGCGGCTGGGAGCCGGCGAGCACTGGCGCTGGTCAACGCCGGCTCCCCCATCGGGTTGGTGGTCGCCAGCGCGCTCGCGCTCGCGGCCGGTGACCGCTGGCGGACCGTGTGGTTCGCGTTCGCGATCGTCGGGCTCGTGGCCGCCGCGGCATCGTGGAGGGTGTTGGCACCGGACCCGGTGGGTCCGGTCCTCGAACGCAGACGGCCTCCGCTGGCCTGGTTCTTCAATCCTCGGTCGACGCGCCTGTTGGTCGTCGCCGTGGGGATCTCGATCACCAGTGGTGCCTACTTCGCGTACGCGCCGGACAGCGCACAGGACGCCGGCCTGGCCAGCTGGATCGGCCCAGCGATGTGGGCGACCCTGGGCACCGCTGGCGCTGCGGTCGGCACCTTCGGGGGCGCGATCGCCAACCGGTACGGTCTGCGCGGACCGCTGGCGGTGACGCTGGTCCTGGTCGGCGTCTCCAACCTGGCGCTGCTGTTCGCGCCCGGCTCGACGGTCGTCGCCCTGGGGGCGGCTGCCGTGTTCGGGGTGGGCTTCACGACCGGGTTCGCCCTCCTGGTGATGTGGAGCCAGCAGGTCTTCCACGATGGTCCCACCACCGGCTTCACGCTGACCATCGTGTTCTTCGCGGCCGGGTTCATCATCGGGCCGAGCCTGTTCGGCCTGCTGGCCACCCATGTCGGCCGCCCCGCGGCGCTGCTGGTCACGGCCGCCCCCGCCCTACTGGTGGCGCTGGTGCCGCCGTCGCGTGAGGACCGCCACGAGCGGGAGGCCTCTCGGTAGACCCGCCGACGGGCGGGTCGGAGCCCATGCCCCCTTCTGTGGCGACGAGCTGAGGCAACCGGACCGAGAGCACGCCCTCGAGGGACGGCCGAGCAGGACAGCAAGAGTGGTCGGGCGCGCGGGCCGTCACGGGGCGACACTGCGGCATGGCTGACAACGCACGCGATCGTCTGCGCGAACTCCTCGATGCCGTGCTCGAGGGCACCGACGGCTCAGCCGGCGGGGAGCGCCGGCGTCTGGACGACATGGCGGATGACGCCGCCAGCTCGCCGTTCCACTTCAGCCGGTCGCTCTCCCGAGCCACCGGGGAGGCGCCGGTCGAGATGCGTCGACGGGTGTTGCTGGAGCGTGCCTCCTGGCAGCTCGCCCGGGGCACGTCGGTGACGGATGCGGCCTGGGCAGCCGGCTACGGGTCGGTCGAAGGCTTCAGCCGTGCCTTCGACCGAGCCTTCGGCCACCCACCGTCCAGACCGGCCCGCGGAGGTCATTGGCTCCCCGCGCCCAACGGCATCCACTTCCACCCTCCCACGTCGCTGTGGCTGCGAGCCGAGGAACACCCGATGAACCCCCTCAACGAGCAGCTGATCGCCCACGATCTCGACGACACCCGGACGCTGCTCGAGACCGCGAAGGGCCTCAGGGAGGACGAGTTCCGTGCGCTCCTCCAGCCGGGGACGACCGTGCTGTCGTGGGACGGCCCCGAGGAGTCGATCGCGACCGTGCTCGAACACCAGGTCTTCACCAAGGAGGTCTGGCTCGCCTCGATCGAGGGTCACGACACTCCGGCGCGGGACGCGAGCCCCGACGCCACCCGGCTCGTGGAACGGCACGACTCGGTCGCACCGCGCTGGCTGGAGACCGTTCGGGACATCGACCGTCGCGGGGCCTGGAACGACCGGCTCATCGACGCCCTCTGTGACCCTCCGGAGAGCTTCGTCATCAGCAGCGTCATCGCCCACGTCCTGACCTACTCGGCCCACCGGCGCCAGCTGGTGCGGCGGATGCTGACCGCCGCCGGCCACGAGGTCGACCACGGCGATCCGATCATGTGGTTGCGCGCCCAGCTGGGAGAAGCCCCGTGAGCATCACGACGTACTACACCGCCACCAGTCTCGACGGGTTCATCGCCGACGAGAAGCACTCGCTCGAGTGGCTGTTCCGGCAGGACCACGACGGGGACGGGCCGCTCAACCACGACGGGTTCTTCGCCCGCATCGGCGCCGTCGTCATGGGCTCCTCCACCTACGAGTGGGTCCTCCGACACGAGGGCGGCCGCTGGCCGTACCAGCTGCCGGCCTGGGTACTGACCACCCGTGGCCTGCCCGAGGCCGACGGCGACCTCCGGTTCGCACAGGGTGACATCCGTCCCGTTCACGGGGAGATGACCGCTGCGGCCGGCGGCAAGGACCTCTGGATCGTCGGTGGTGGCGACGTGGCCGGCCAGTTCGCCGATGCCGGTCTGCTCGACGAGATCGTCGTGTACGTCGCGCCGGTGACGCTCGGCGGCGGCGCCCCGTTGCTCCCGCGGGAGCTCGACCTCCAGCTCGAGGAGCTGGCCCGCAACCGGGATTTCGCGTGCGCGCGCTACTCGGTCGTCGGTCCGGTCGAGCACACCGACTCGATGTCGCATGGTGGTCCTCGAAGCCAGTGACAGGTCACCGCTCACTCACCGGAGAGGCGCCCATGGGGATGCACGCACGGGTCATGCGGCTCGAGCTCGGGGACGTCGAGCGAGGCATCTCCTTCCTTCGCGACCAGATCGTTCCAGCGGCGAGACGGCAGCACGGCATCATCGCCCACCTCCGATCGTCGCGAACCGCGTCCGCACGGCGGTCCTCGCGGCCGCATCCACGGAGGCACGACGGCTCGCAGACCGCCGCATCGGGACCCAACATCTCCTTCTCGCGCTGCTGTACGACCCCATCTCTCCGACCGCACAGACGCTGGCCGTTGGTCCCGACCAGGTGCGCGCCGCCCACACGGAACCCGACCGCGCCGCGTTGCGCGCGCTCGGTATCGACGCCGGGCCACTGGGCCAACCCAAGCGGTAGCCGGGCGTTGCGCGGAACGCGGCAGGGAGACGGTTCCTCGAAGCTCAACGACGACGTGGCGATCCCCCGGCCGGGTGAGGCAGATCGGCGAGCGGTCGGCGGCTGCGCTCACCCGGCGACGGCTCGACGTCCTTCGATCAGTCCCCCCAGGACCTCCCCCACGTCGCCGTGCGAGCGCACGTCGGCGAACGCGTCGCCGCGGGTCACCCCCTGGCTGACGATCGCGATCGGTAGATCCCGACGGCGTGCCGCCGTCACGAAGCGGTAGCCCGAACCGACCATCAACGAGGACCCGAGCACCAGCAGCGCCCGCGAACGGTCCAGCAGCGCCAAGGCCTGACGGAACCGCTCGCGCGGCACCGCCTCGCCGAAGAACACCACGTCGGGCTTGAGCACCCCGTGGCACCGGCGGCAGGCGGCCACCTCGAAGGCAGCCACCTGCTCGTCATCGAGGCGCACGTCACCGTCCGGTCGGTCGCTCGCACCGCGGAGGGCGGCGGCCCGGAACCCGGGGTTGCGTACCTCCAGCCGCAGCGCCAGCTCGAGGCGCGAACGTCGGTCGTGGCAGTCGAGACACACCACCGCATCCAGACGGCCGTGCAGGTCGATCACGCCGCGCGTGCCGGCTCGGGTGTGGAGCCCGTCGACGTTCTGGGTCACGACGCCGGTGAGCGCACCGGCCCGCTCCAAGCCGGTCACGGCGAGGTGAGCGGGGTTGGGGCGGGCGGCCGCGATCCCCTCCCAGCCGAGGTGGCTACGTGCCCAGTAACGCCGCCGGTCGGACTCGTGGGCGCGGAAACGGTCGAAGGTCATGGGCGTCGCGTGACGCAGCCTCCCGTGCACGTCCCGGTAGTCGGGGATGCCCGAGCCGGTGGACACCCCCGCTCCGGTGAGCACCAGCACCCGGCCGCGCCCGACGAGCTCCGCCAGGCGGTCGAGCGACGGGGTCGGTCGGGTCATGCGCGGCAGGGTAAGGCGGGCGTCGGCGCCGGGGCGTCCGACCCTGGTCATGCGTCCACCGCTCAGGGACGGTAGGGGCAGGCCAGGGCCGACCCCCCACTTCTCGTGAGCCGGGACGTCGGCCCCACGACGGGAGCAGAGCCATGCAGAGCGTGCTGGTCGGTGTCGACGGTTCGGACGACAGCCGCACCGCCCTGCGGTGGGGCGCGATGCTCGCGAGCGTGACGCGCCTTCCGCTCCGGGCGATGTGGAGCTGGGCCTACCCGGGTGACGCCATCGTGTCGTGGGGTCGTCTCGAGCTGCCGCACCCGCGGCGCGCGGACGCCCTCGTCGAAGGCGAGCTGTTCGATCTGGTGAAGGAGACGCTCGGAGAGCAGAGCCGGCGTGTGCTGGTCGAGGCTGGCCGCGGTCCGGCCGCCGGCGCCCTGCTCGCGGCGGCCGAGGACCCACCCGCGCTGCTGGTCGTCGGCTCCCGGGGGCTCGGCGGCTTCAAGGGCCTGCTGCTCGGGTCCGTGAGTCGGCAGCTGTGCGAGCACGCGGTCTCACCGGTCACGGTGCTGCGGGGTCAGAGCCCCGTCGACGAGCTGCGGTTGCGGACCGTCATGGTCGGCGTCGACGGCTCACCGGGAGCCGACCGTGCGCAGTCGTTCGCCGCCAGGCTGGCGACGGAAGCGGGCGCGGAGCTCGTCATCGCGAGTGCGGTGGCCTCCGGTGACCTCGCGCAACGACCGGGCACCCCGGCCTTCGTGGACCTCGAGGGCCGGCGCGAGCTGATCGAGGGGAACTGCGCACAGCTCCGTCGCGCCGGCCTCGAACCCCGGGTCGCGGTGGCCGAGGGGGACGCCAGGCCGGTGCTCACCGACCTCGCGCGGGAGCACGGGGCCGACCTCCTCGTGGTCGGATCCCGGGGACTCGGGCCCGTGAGCAAGTTGCTGCTGGGCAGCGTGGCGAGCTCGCTCCTGCACCACGCCGAGATGCCGGTGATGGTCGTACCGCACCCCCGGTGACGGCGAGCGCACGTGAACCGTGGACGGTGACCGGCGCGTACGTCTGGATGACGACACGACGCGACACGAGCACCCGACACCATGCCCGCACGGGACCGGCCCCTCGAGCACCCCGACGACCCCGAGGTGGGGCTGCTCACCCGTGCCGCGGCCGGCGACGAGGACGCGGTCACCGACCTGTACGGCATCTACGGCCCACCCTTGTACGGCTTCGGTCTGCGGCGGCTCGGGGACCCGATGCTGGCCGAGGAACTGGTCCAGACCGTCCTCACACGCCTGTGGCACCGTGCCGCCCGCTACGAGCCGACACGCGGATCGGTGCGGACCTGGGTCTTCTCCATCGCCCGCAACGCGGTCGTCGACCTCCACCGGCGGCGACCGGCGGCGATCCCGGCCGACCCACTGCCCGAACCGACCGCGCTGGTCGACGAGCTCGAACAGCTCGTCCGCGCCGAGGCGGTCCGCGCGGCGCTCGACCGGCTGACCCCGGAGCATCGCGAGGTGCTGCAACTGGCCTACGTCCAGGGGCTGACCCAACGCGACATCGCCACACGGCTCGAGGTGCCGCTGGGGACCGTGAAGTCGCGGACCTTCTACGCGCTCAAGGCGCTCCGACTCGCCTGCGACGAGCTGGGGGTGTCGCCGTGACGGCCTGCGAACGGTTCCGGCACGACCTCGGCGCGGACGTGCTCGACGGCTTGGCAGCCGACGAGGCGGTTCGGCTCGCGGACCACCTCAGCCGCTGCGGTGCGTGCCGAGCGGAGCGGGCGGAGCTGGCGGGCACCGTCGAGCTGCTGCAGCTGACGGAGGACCGGCCGCCCGCCGTTCCCCCGCGACTCGGGGCGCGCGTGGTGGCGGAGGCCGAACGACGACGGGGCCGCCGCCGCTGGGTGCCGGGCCTGGTGGCCGCCACCCTGGTCGGGCTCGTC
>SKTG01000100.1 GCA_007118045.1 Nitriliruptoraceae bacterium | reverse complement strand
TCCTCCCGCGTTGCCGACCAGTCGCCTCGGGTCTCCACCGACCGCCCTCCCGATAGTGGGTATCGATATGACGTTGGATGCATGGTAACGCTCGAACACCAGTTCGGCAAAGACCCGTCCGCAACCTGTGGACAGGCAGAGAGGTCGCCAGGCACCGGCCGAAGCATCGACGGAGCCGACGGCGGGAGCTACCGATCGGTCTGGGAACCGGTCGCTGCGTGAGCGGAGGCGGGCGGCTCCGCGCTGTACCTGAGCCACTCCAGGGTGAGCTCGTGGCCGCCGGCCACGTCGACGTCCACGCCGTCACAGCCGGGGCAGACGGGGAGCGTCTCGCTGGCCTCGAACCCCGCCCCGCACTCGTGACATCGCACCGCCGCCGGGACCAGCGTCACGGTCACGGCGGCCCCGTCCGCCACGGAACCACCGGCCACGAGGGCGAACGATTGTCGGAACGCCTCGGGGACGACCATCAGGAACGCACCAGTGCGGACCCCGATGGCCTCGACGCGCCGTCCCTTCGCCCGTTGCTCCACGGCGTGCAGGACGTCCTCGCACATCCCCAGCTCGTGCATCGCTCGTCTCCTTATCGGTCGCGATCGCTCTCAAGGCCCTCCCGCCCCGGCGTCGGGAACCCGTGTCCCGGCGTCGGGGGCCTGTGTTCCGGGTGGTGCCGCGAGCTCGTCGAGGACGACGTCCACGACCGCATCGACAGCGGCCTCGACCGCGGCGCCGACGGGTGTCGACAGCCCGATGCGCTCGACGACCTCCGAGGGCTCGCAGCCGAGCACCAGCGTTCTCGGCATCCGGCCGCCCATTGTCCGCAGCGTCGCCAACACGGTGGCAGGGTCCATGCCGTGCGTCTCCAGCACCCCCTCGGCGAGGTCCTGCTCGCCGACCTCGAGCAGGCACAGGCTCCCCGGCTCGGCTCCGCGCGCGATCGTGTCCACGAGGAGCAGGGTTCGGTGCCCCTCGAGCAGGTCGTACGCGAGGTGGAGCCCGCCGATGCCGTAGTCGCGCACGTCCACGCCCTCCGGTAGATCCCGCTCGCCGAGACGTGCAACGACCTCGCAGCCGAAGCCGTCGTCACCGAGGAAGATGTTGCCCGCGCCGGCGACCAGCACGGGCGCCGGTGGGCCATGGACGCTCGCCGGCTCGACCGTGCAGCCCAGCGGCACGCTCGGGCCCCGGGGCCGGGACGGCTCGTTCACATCCGACGCATGCGCAGGTAACGCTCGATGTCCGACCACGAGGCCACGACGGCTGCCGCCACCATCGCCAGGGCACCGAGCAGCAGCGTGCGCAGCATCCACGCCTCCGCCCCCGCACCGTCCGACGGCGCCTCCTGTGGCAGGAGCCGCAGGTGCGGGTGCCCGAGGTCATGGTCGTGGTCGTGCGCGCGATCGATGTCGTGGTCGTGCGCGCGATCGGGGTCGTGCTGGTGCTCGTGGGCGTGTGCGTGATCGTGATCGTGCGTATGTACGTGCCCGGTGTCGTCGGTCATGGCGGTGTCTCCTCGTCGAGCGGCTCGACCTCCTCTGGGCCGAAGTAGCGGTAGCGGCCGTACCAGTCGTGCAGATCCGAGGCGGGGTCGTCATCGAGGGTGACCGCGAGGTGGGTGCCCCCGTCCACGTCGAACACGACCGCGGCCACGGTCGCGGTCCGCCCGGCGAGGAAGAGGTCCTGCGCGTCGGCACGTCTGGACGGCACCAAGCGGACGCGGCTGCCGGCAGCGACGCTGACCCCGGCCACCTCGACCGAGTCCGTTCCGGGCGACACCGAGGCATCGGCGGTCGGATCCCACCAGGGGACCTCCTCGTCCACCGGCGTGGTCGGAGACGTCCCCGGTGCGTCGACGGCCGGATCGCGTCGCGTGACGTCGGTGGTGGCCTCCGTGCCAGCCGACGATCCCGGGGCGTCGAGGCGTCGCGGCCGGATCCCACGCGCCGCCCCGTGGAGCCTCTCGAGGATCTCGGGCGGCAGGGTGTCGGCCCGATCGACGATGCCGGCCGCACGCGGATCGGTGGCCCGCGCTTCGCGCTTCTCGTCGTCCGTGAGCGTCATCACGCGCAAGGTGAGCAGCTCGTCGATCTCGGTCGCGTCGAACAGGTCGCCGGGGCTCTCCGGCGCGAGCTCGGGGTGGTCGTAGAGGATGATCGGCGCGCACAGCATCGTGTCGGCCCGTTCTGGCCGACCGACGAGGACCGGCCAGAGCCGTTCGCCGCGGCACGCCTCGACGGCGGCGCGGGCGTGAGCCGGCGGATCCTGGCTTGAGACGAAGGTGGCCTCGCCCGCGTGCAGTATGGCGTGGGCGGCGACGAACGAGCGGCGCAGCGCCTGGTCACGGCCGCCTCCTCCCTCCCACGTCGCCTCGTTGTCGATCTCGACCGCCACCCGGTGCATCGACGCGCGATCGGTCTGCTCCGCCGTGACGGACACGTGGCCCCGCAACGACCACCGACGACGCCGCAGTCGGGCAACCACCCGGCCGTCGCCCTCGCGCGACGGCTCGAGCTGTTGCCAGGACTCCAGCGAGATGGGCTCGACGTGCCCGTGCTCCAGCAGCTCGGACAGGGGCGTGGGACCGATCGTGACCTCGTGTTCGACCGCCTCGGTCCACGGCAGCAGGAGCCCACCGTCGACCTCGAGCTCGGGTACCTCGACGAACCCACCGTCGACCTCG
>SKTG01000114.1 GCA_007118045.1 Nitriliruptoraceae bacterium | reverse complement strand
GGACCCACGCGGGCCGATCGGCTCCCGCGCCGCCGCGGCGCCCGCCGGCACCCCGTCCTAGCCTCACGGCATCCACGACCGACCCCCGCCGGAGCGGTCGCCGCCCTGCCCGTCCAGCCGCACGTGGCATGCGAACGGTGGGGGCGGCGCCCTCTCGGCCCCGACGCGAACGGCACCGACCCCCGTCACGCTGCTCCATCCCAGACCGTAGCCGTGCACACCATCAGCAACCGCGTCAGGAACGTCCATGTCCAGGATCGCCATCACCGGCTCGACCGGCCTCATCGGCGAGGCGCTCGTCGCCTCGTTGACCGACGACGGCCACCAGGTGCAACGGGTCACCCGGAACCCGGACCGGGCGGGGGCCGACGACGTGGTCTGGGATGTCGGCGCCCGCACGATCGAGGCCGAGAAGCTCGAGGGCGTCGACGGGGTCGTGCACCTCGCTGGCGAACCGATCGGTGCGTCGCGGTGGACCGAGACGACCAAGCGCCGCATCCACGACTCCCGCGAGGTCGGCACCCGCCTGCTCGCGGAGACGTTGGCACGGTTGCAGGACCCTCCCCGGGTGCTGTTGTCGGCCTCCGGGGTCGGGTACTACGGCGACCGCGGCGACGAGGTCCTCACCGAGGACTCGGCCCCCGGGGACGACTTCCTCGCCCACGTCTGCATGGCCTGGGAGGCGGCCGCGCGACCCGCCGCCGACGCGGGCATCCGCACCGTGCATCCCCGCACCGGCGTCGTGATCGCCAAGGAGGGGCCGCTGATCGACAAGATCGAGCTGCCGTTCAAGCTCGGGGTCGGCGGCACGGTCGGCAGCGGCCGACAGTACGTGCCCTGGATCTCGCTCGAGGACCAGGTCCGTGCCCTGCGGTTCCTGCTCGACGGTGACCTCGCGGGCCCGGTCAACCTGACCGGGCCGGAGCCCGTGACCAACCGGGAGCTGACCAAGGCGCTCGGCAGGGTGATGAACCGGCCCACGGTGTTCCCGATCCCGGCGCTGGCGGTCAAGGCGCTCTACGGCGAGATGGGGGCCGACCTGGCCACCGTCTCGCAGCGCGCCGTGCCGGACCGGCTGCTCGCCGCCGGCTTCACGTTCGTCCACACCACCCTCGAGGCGGCGCTGCGCGAGGCGCTCGACCGTCCGGCGGCCTGAGTCGTGGTCGCGTCAGCCGACCACCACGAGGTCGTGGTCGTCGGGGCCGGACTCGCGGGTCTCGCCTGTGCGCGACGGCTCCGCGAGGGCGGGCGTGAGGTGGTGGTTCTCGAAGCCGGCGACGCGGTCGGCGGGCGGGTCCGCACGGACGAGGTCGACGGCTTCCTCCTCGATCGCGGCTTCCAGGTGCTGCTGACCGGCTACCCGGCGGCGCGACGCTGGTTCGACTACGACGGGCTCGAGATGCGCGCCTTCTCGCCCGGCGTGCGCATCCGCCACCGTGGTCGTTTCCGTCGTCTTGCCGACCCGTTCCAGGCACCCGTGGCCGGCGCGGCGTCGGCGTTCTCGCCCGTCGCCACCCTGGTGGACGGCCTCCGGCTGCTCGCCTGGCGTCGCTCGGTGGCGGGACCGCCGGGACCGACGGTCGCCGCCCGGCCGCAGGTGGCCACCTCGACGTTGCTCGCCGAACGGGGGTTCTCGGGCTCCATCACGACGAGCTTCTTCCGCCCGTTCCTGGCGGGCACGTTCTTCGACCCGGAGATGGCCACGTCGTCCCGGGTCACGGAACTGGTGTTCCGCTCGTTCTTCACCGGCGAGGTCGCCGTGCCGGCCCGCGGCATGCAGCAGCTGCCCGAGCAGCTCGCCGCGGGCCTGCCGGCCGCCGTCGTGCAGCTCGGAGCGGAGGTCACGGCGGTGCGACCGGGCGAGGTCGCTGTGGCCGGCGGGGCGTCGGTCCGCGCCGAGCACGTCGTGGTCGCCACCGAGGGTCCGGCCGCCGCCCGGTTGCTGGGCGGACGTCTGCCCGGTGTGGTCGCGCCCGGTCGGGGCACGACCACGCTCTACTATCGCGCGGAGCGCTCGCCGGTCGGGGAACCCGACCTGGTGCTGGACGGGGACGACGGAGGGCCGGTCAACAACCTGGCAGTGATGTCCGACGTCGCGCCGGCGTACGCGCCCCCCGGTCAGGCGCTGGTGTCGGTCTCGACGATCGGTGTGCCCGAGGAGGACGACGTGGAGCTCGATCGAGCGGTCCGTGCCCAGCTGGCCGGTTGGTACGGCCCGGTCGTGCACGACTGGGGCCTCATCGCCGCATACCGGATCCCGTACGCCCAGCCGCGCCAGAACGTCGAGGATCTACCGCTGCTCGCGCGGGAGATCGCGGCCGGTGACGGGTTTTGGGTGTGCGGCGACCACCGCGACACCGGCTCGATCCAGGGAGCGTTGGTCTCGGGTCGACGCACCGCCGACGCGATCCTGGCGGGCTGAGCGGTGTCCCACGCGTCCGAAGCCGCCGTGGACCGCCCGAGCGATCTCGAGCGACGCGTGCTCTCGCACGTCGACACCGATCGGGTCGTGGCGTTGACCAGCGAGCTGGTCGCCGAACCGAGCCTCTCCGGCGCCGAGAGCCCAGGGCAGCGTCTGGTGGCCCGGCAGCTGGCCGAAGCGGGCATGTCCGTCGAGACCTGGGAGGCCGACGTCGCGGCGTTGCGCGATCACCCCTGGTTCAGCGCCGAGGTGGAGCGGGACGAGCTGCTCGGGGTCGTCGGCCGGTCCGGGCGCGGTCGGGGACCCACGCTGCTGATCGACGGGCACGTGGACGTGGTCCCGTCGGGTGCGGAGGCCGCCTGGACCCACCCGCCGTTCTCGCCGACCCGCAGCGACGGACGACTCTACGGGCGGGGGACCTGCGACATGAAGGGGGGGTTGGCCGCCGCTGTGCACGCCGTGGAGGCCCTCCACGCGGCCGGGGTGACGCTGGACGGCGAGGTCGCGATCGCCTCGGTGGCGGGGGAGGAGGACGGTGGCAGCGGCACGCTGGCGCTGCTCGAGCACGGGGTCACGGCGGATGCCTGCATCATCCCGGAACCGACCGAACTGGACGTGGTTCCGGCGGTCGCCGGCGCGCTGTCATGGAGGATCACGGTCCCGGGACTGGCCGCCCACGGGTGTCTCCGGGAGGAGGGCGTCAGCGCGATCGAGGCGTTCCACGCCGTGCACCGCGCCGTCCTCGACCTGGAGGAGCGGCGCAACGCCGCCCGAGCCGATGCGTTGTTCGGATGGTTGGAGCGGCCCTTCGCGATCTGTGGTGGCAGGATCTCCGGTGGCGACTGGCCGTCGTCCGAGGCCGACTGGGTCACGTGGGAAGGCCGGTACGGGGTCGCGCCGGGCGAGGACCTCGACGCGGCGCGGCGCGAGTTCGAGGAGGCGGTCCTGGCTGCCGCGCGGGAGCACGACTGGCTAGCCGCCAACCCGCCGACGGTCGACTGGTGGGGTGGACAGTTCTACCCCGGTGCGACGGACCCCGAGGCACCGGTCATCGCCACCGTCGCAGGCGCGGTCGCCGCGGTGCGACCGGGTGCGGGCCGGCTGCGTGGGATGCCGTACGGCTGCGACCTCGGGCTGACCCTCGGGTACGGCGGCATCCCGACCGTGGTCTTCGGACCCGGGGACATCCGCGATGCCCACGCCGTCGACGAGTCGGTCGCGGTCGCCGACCTGCACGACGCCGCGGCCTCGCTGGCGCTCACGATGCTGCGCACCTGTGGCGGCTCGACGGCCTGAGCTGGCGCGGGACGGCTCGGGTCGCAGGGAGCCGGTGGGACGTCGCATCCGCGGTCCACCGGGTTTGGAGGTGATGCGCGGCGGGCGGCGCTGATCGGCTCGGTGCCGAGGAGCGCCGCCCGCGGTGACGGGTCGGTCAGGGGCTCAGGACGATCAGGGGTTGAGGACGATCTTGATGCAGCCGTCGTCCTTCTTCTGGAAGGTCTCGTACAGCTGCGGGGCATCCTCCAGCGTGCCGCGATGGGTGACCAGGTCCTCGGTCCCGAGCGGGTCGGCGTCGTCGGTGACCAGCGGCATGAGCTCGTCGATCCACTGCTTGACGTTGCACTGGCCCATGCGCAGGGTGATCTGCTTGTCGAACAGCGACAGCATGGGGATCGGGCTCGCGGCGCCGCCGTAGACGCCCGACAGCGAGATGACGCCGCCTCGCCGGACACCGTCGATCGCGCTGTACAGGGCCGCCAGCCGGTCGACCCCGACGTTCTCCGTCATGGGCTTGGCGACCGCGTCGGGCAGGATCGAGGCGGCCTTCTGCGCGAACCCGGCGACGGGGGAGCCGTGGGCCTCCATGCCGACAGCGTCGAGCACGCCGTCCGGGCCGCGGCCACCGGTGAGCTCGCGGAGCGCGTCGCCGACGCCATCGGTGGCGTTGACGTCGACAGGGGTGGCCCCGTGCCGTGCTGCCATGGCGAGACGCTCGGGCTCGAGGTCGACCGCGATGATGTTCTCGACGCCCATCGCACGAGCAGAGCGCACGGCGAACTGGCCGACGGGCCCGAGACCGATCACGGCCAGGGAGTCCCCGGGTCCCACGTCGGCGTACTTCACCCCCTGCCAGGCGGTCGGCAGGATGTCGCTCAGGAACAGCACGCGGTCGTCCGGGAGCTCGTCCGGCACCTTGATCGGGCCGAAGTCCGCGTGCGGGACGCGCAGCAGCTCGGCCTGGCCGCCCGGCACCTGGCCGTACATCTCGCTGAAACCGAACAGGGCGGCGCCAGCACCGAACTCGCGCACCTGGGTGGTCTCGCACTGCGAGTACAGCTGACGGTCACACATCCAGCAGTGCCCGCAGGAGATGTTGAACGGGATCACGACCCGGTCGCCGACCTGCAGGTTCGTGACCTCGTTGCCGAGCGCTTCGACCACCCCCATGGGCTCGTGACCGATGACGTCACCCGGGGTCATGAAGGGCGCCAGTGGCTCGTACAGGTGCAGGTCGGAGCCGCAGATCGCGGTGGCGGTGATCCGCACGATCGCGTCGGTGGGCTCGGTGATGACGGGGTCGGGGACCTCCTCGACCTGGACGTTGCGGGGGCCTTGCCAGGTGACGGCGCGCACGAGCGCTCCTCGGGTCGCTTGGGCGAACGGATGAACGGTTCGTCGGGCAGCATGCGTACCGGCGAGGGTCGCCGACCGCACCCCCGTACCGGCGCTCGACCAACCGGCCGTTCGAACCCCGACCTCGACCGGTCGGCGCTGCACGCGGGCCAGCGTGTTCTCTCACCCGTCCCCGGGCGTGACCGCCCACGGATCGTAGGTACCGAAGGTCCACAGGTGGCCCTCCGGGTCACGGCAGGTGTACTCGCGACCGCCGTGCTCGCGCTCACGGGGCGGGAACAGGATGCGGGCACCGGCACGTTCGGCGCGGGAGTGGTGCGCGTCGACCTCGTCCACGACGACGTACGAACCGCCGGTGGGTCCGCCGGCGGCCTCGACGGACCGCAGCAGCTCGCCGTACTCGCCCTGGTCCGGGACGGCTGGCATCAACATGGCGTCGCCCAGCGTGAGCTCGGCGTGGACGAGGGTGCCGTCGTCGGCCTCGTACCACGCATGGATGTCGAAGCCGAAAGCGGTGACGAGGAAGTCGATCGCTCCAGGGGCGTCCTGGTAGGCGGGCGTGGCGATGATGGGCGATGGCACGATCGTCCTTTCCGAACGGTGGGTCGGTCGTCGTCCCGACGCTACGCCGGGGAGCCGCATCGGGTCTTGGAGGAACCGGAACCGCCACGACGCGCGACGTCAGCCGTTGGCGGTGTCGAACACGCCACCGGCGTCGGGCAGGTGGCTCGCAACGAGCGCGGACGGGCTGAGCCCGCTGAAGGAACGCACCTCGTTGCTCAGGTGCGCCTGGTCGGTGTAGCCGAGCGCCACGGCGAGCTCCGCGAGCCGCGGAGGGTCGGGCCGCGCGAGATGGGCGGCGGCGCGCTCGAAGCGCAGCAACCGACCCATGCGTTTCGGGGTCAGGCCGAGCTGCTCACCGAAGCGCGCGGTCAGGTGACGCTGGCTCCACCCGACCTCCTCGGCGAGCTCAGCGACCCGGCCGGTTCCCCCCGTTGCGACGAGCCGGTGCCAGGCCCGGATCACCTCGCGGTCCGGCAAGGCGCCCGCCGCGAGCCTCGCGGACAGCTCACGGTCCAGCCGGTGGAACCGTGACGGCCAATCGGGGGCGCTGGCGAGATCGTCCACCAGACGGTCGGCGTCGGGGCCGAGCAGGGCCGGCAACGGGACGGTCCGGCCGGTGAGCTCCCGCAGCGGTCGTCCGAGCAGCTGGTGAGCCCCGATCGGGGTCAGGTCGACCTGGATGCCATGGAACGACGGGGCATCGATCAGGACGTGGTGGTCGTACACGCCGGCCAGGAACGAGTCGACCGTGACCACCGGTCCGGAGGAGCGGTGGCTCGCGATGGACTGGGGCGGTCCGAAGCTCAGGACGAGCGGAACGACGGCACCGGGTACGCCGCGGTGGACGGCCGGTGTCGCGAGCCGCTGCCGGTAACCGTGGTAGCCGCCGACGAGACCGCGCAGCGGCGGTGCCGGGCGCCGCCACGCCCGCTCCCAGTGGCCGAGGTCGGAACGGTGCTCGCCGGTCACCGCCGGAGCGCTCTCCTCGCGCACGGGAGCCGGCTCCTCGCGTCCGGGGTGCTCGCGCATGGAAGCGGGGTGCTCGCGTCCGGGAGCGGGATGCTCGCGCATGGAAGCGGGGTCCTCGCGCATCGGAGCGGGGTGCTCACGCATGGGGCCAGGGTAGGTGTCGGCGGACCGGTCACCGGGCCCGGTTCGGGCGCCGTCGTCCCACCCGTCAGGCGGTGGCAGCGGCTGTACGGCTGCGTACCCGCCCACCCGTCCACCACTGCCAGCCGAAGATCGCGGCGAAGAGAGCGAGCCCGAGCAGGTCGGTCGTGAGGTCCCCGTAGAGCAGCAGCAGCCCGGCAGCGGCCAGCACCCCGCGCAACGCGAGGTTGATGCCGCGGTCGATGTAGCCCACCACGGCGGTGCCCACGGCGTAGATGCCGATCAACGCCGTGAAGATCGCCTTCGGGATGGTGAACCAGTTGCCCTGGAGCAGCAGCAGCTCCGGGGACAGCACGAACATGTAGGGCACGAGGAAGCCCCCCACGGCGATGCGCAACGACTGCACACCCGTACTGAGCGGGTTGCTCTTCGCGACGCCGGACGCGGCGTACGCGGCCAGACACACCGGCGGCGTGATGTCCGCCATGATCCCGAAGTAGTAGACGAACAGGTGCGCCGCCAGCACGGGGACGGGGTCGAAGAACAGCAGGGCAGGCGCGGCCATCGTGGCGGTGATGACGTAGTTGGCCGTGGTCGGGAGCCCGATGCCGAGGACCAGGCTGGCGATCATCGTGAAGAACATCGTCAGCAGCAACGTCTCGCCCGCGAGGGCGACCAGACCCCGGGACAGCTGCAGCCCGATACCGGTCAGCGTGATGATGCCGGCGATCAACCCAGCCGCCGCACAGGCCACGATGATCGGCAGGGCGATCCTGGCGGCGTCGACGAGCGCGTCGAGCAGCCCGACGATCGACAGGCGGTCCTCCATCCGCTTCCACCGGCGGAACGCGAGGGCGATCAGCTGCACGAGCAGGTTGAGAGCCACCGTCGACAGCACCGCGAGCCACGCCGCGCGCATCGGCGAGAAGCCGACGAACAGGATGTAGAAGATGACCCCGATCGGGATCAGCAGGTAGCCCTTGCGCAGCATCAGCTTGGGCACGTTGGGCAGACGCTCACGCGGCAGGCCCATGATCCCCTGCCGCTTCGACTCGTAGTGGATCACGACGAACTGCGCGGTGAAGAACAGGATGGCCGGGATGGCGGCCGCCTGGATGATGTCGGTGTAGCGCGCCCCGGTCAGCTCGATCATGATGAAGGCGCCGGCGCCCATGACCGGCGGAGCGAGCTGGCCGCCGGTCGACGAGGCGGCCTCCACCGCGCCGGCGAACTCGCCCTTGTACCCCGACTTCTTCATCATCGGGATCGTGAACGCGCCGTTGCTGACCGTGTTGGCGACCGAGCTCCCGGTGATCGTGCCCGAGAAGGCGCTCGTGAGCACACCGACCTTCGCGGTCCCGCCGGTCATCCACCCGGTCAGCCCGAACGCGGTCTGGGTGAAGAACCGCTCCATCCCCGTGCGTTGCAGCAACGCCGCGAAGATCAGGAAGATGTAGATGAAGGTGGACGACACGCGGATCGGCGTACCGAAGACGCCCTCGGTCCCGAGGAACGAGACCGAGGCGATGCGGTTCACCGAGAAGCCGGGATGGGCGAAGAACCCCGGCATCGACTGACCGAAGTAGGCGTAGAGCAACGCGAGCGAGGCGACGATCACCAGCGGTGTGCCGATCACCCGCTGGGTGGCCAGCAGGATGAGGCAGACGCCGAGCACCGCGACCGTGATGTCGAGGTCGTCGAACAGGCCACCGGCGGCCTCGAGCTCGTCGCGACGCAGGAAGACGTAGAGCCCGGCGAACGCCCCGGCGCCCGCCATCACCAGGTCCGGGAGCGGCAGGCCGAAGATCCGCAGCGGGACGTGGCGGGCGAGCTGGATCAGCGCCAGGACGGCCGCGGCCGGCCACAGCGCGTACCACTCGGCGACCTCGTTCGTGCCCATGTAGACGATCGCGAGCAGCGCGAGGCCGGTCAGCAGCCAGGAGCGCAAGGCGGACCTGCGCTCCGGATGTTCCTTCGCCGGGTAGAGGAGGAAGACCAGCGCGAGCCCGATCCCCAGGTGGAAGCTGCCCTGCTGGAGGCTCGGCCGGGTGCCGAAGTTCGCCGTGTACAGGTGGAAACCGCTGAGCAGCAGGCCGGTCGCGAAGATCACCCATCGCCACACCGCACGGAGGTCGTCCCGGGTGACCCCGGCGGACTCGCTGAAGCTCTGGTGCTCGAGGTCGATGACCTCCTCGACCGAGGCGTCACCGGTCATGATCGAATCGGTGGCACGGTCACCGGCCGCGAGAACCCGTTCGTCGACGGAGCCCTCCGTGCCCGGTCTGGGCAGGTGGCGCGAGGGTCGCTCGGAGTCGGCCGACGCGGCCCTGCGTCGTGCGGAGCGTCCGCGTTTCGGCGGTGACGTGTCCTCGGCCTCCGCCGAGTTCGGCACGTCCTCGCGTGGGTCCTCGTTCATCGGCGGTCGGTCCTCATCCCCGGTCGGCGACCCGGAGCTCCACCCGGCTCCCGGAGCGCACGACGTCGAGCAGCCGCAGCCGCTCACCGTCCTCGAACTGCAGGCGATGATCCACGCGGTCGCCTCCGACCATCAGCGGTACCGCACCGATCTCGAACCCGTGGTGCTCGACCCGGTACGTGCCGCCGTCGTCGTGGAAGCTCGCATGGTCGGGCACGTGGGCGGGCCCCGCCGGGAGGTTGGGGCCGAACTCGTCGAAGGTCAGTTGCTCGAGCGTGAGGGTCGAGGCATCGCCGACCCCGAAGCGTTCCTGCACCGGGCGTCCTGTCACGGAGTGCACGTGCTCGAGCACGAGCTCCGAACCGACCGGGAGCTCCCGCTCGTAGACGACCGCGCCGTCGCGGTGGTCGAAGACCTCGAAGGTCGTGCTGGCCGATCCGCCGGCGGAGCCGAGCAGCCAGCCGCCCGAGACGATCACGAGTGCCGCCGCCGTGGCGGCGCATGCCACGACGACGCGCCGTCGGGGAGGCGTCGCGTCACGCGACGCCTCCCCGACGGCGGTGACGGAGGTCACTCGGCGCCGACCTCGTCGAAGTAGCGCTCGGCACCCGGATGCATCGGGATGTCGGAGAGGCCCTCCAGCGCCGTGTCGGTCTGGATCTGCTCCGCGACCGCGCTGGCGTCCGCGATCGACTCCTGCTGCTCGTACATGGTGCTGACGAGGTCGTACGCAACCTCCTCGTTCAGCTCCGGCTGTGCGTACAACGTCGCCCAGTTGGTCACCCAGGTCACCTCGTCGTCCTGACCGGGGTAGGTGTCCGCCTCGACGTCGATCGACGACAGGGTCGGGTCGGCGTCGAGCAGGCTGTCGAGCAGGTCACCCTCGATCGGGATGTAGTTGAGGTCCGTGCCCGTCGCGACCTCCTCGATGCTGCCGGCCGGCAGGGCGAGGATCGCGAAGATCGCATCGATCTGGCCGTCGCGCAGGCCGTCGGCGGCGTCGCCGAACGCCTCACCGAACGCGTCGATGTCGTTGTCCGGGTCGATGCCCTCCGCCTCGAGGATGTCCCGCGCGATGACCTCCGTGCCGCTGCCCGGGGGGCCGATGGCCACCCGTTGGCCCTCCATGTCGGCGATGCTCTCGATCCCGGAGTCCGCGTTCGCGACGATCTGGGTCACCTCGGCGTAGATGT
>SKTG01000149.1 GCA_007118045.1 Nitriliruptoraceae bacterium | reverse complement strand
GGTCTCGGCGCGGTCCGCGCCCGCGAGACGGTCGAGCGTCGCGCCCTCGAGCAGATCGGCGATCTCGTCGAGCACGGCCTCGGCCACCGCCGCCTCGCCGCCAAGCACGGTGATGCGCTCCGGGGCCAGTCGGTCGAGCTCGGCGGCGGTCGCCGCCGGCAGGGCCCGCGGACTCGTGAGCAGGACTGGCCCGTCGACGGCATGGGCGAGCACCGCTCCCGCCAGCGCGTCGGCGAGGCCGCCGGCGGCATCGCCCCTGGCGAGCACGACGTGGTCGGAGCCGGCTCCGAAGCTCGCCCGTGAAGCGCACGCGGCGGTGGCGAACCGGTCCTCGCCGGCAACCCGGTCGATCGGCGCCGTGGTCGACACCGCCACCGGACAGTCGATCGGCTCCGCGGCGGCGGGTCCGACGGCAGCCACCCCGCCGACGACCACGAGCAGCAGGGTCGCCGCGAGCAGCGTGGGTTGCCATGCGGCTCGGTCCCGGCCGTTACTCACGCCGTCGCCTTGGGTCGTGGGCTGCCGCGTCGCCGGCGTCGCACTGCACAGCCGCGGTTCGGCGGCCAAGTCGAGGTCAACCTGCGGGCCCTGGCAAGGGCCGGAGCGCACGGTGCGCCAGGGCCCTTCAGCCGCACTTGCCGGCGACTTCCAGGGGAATGCTGTCTGCGCCACGCCGCCGCAGCGGACCTGCCCCCCGCGGTCGGCTCTCGGAGCCGGGACACCGTGGACCGCGAACTGGGACGACGGGGCGACGATGGACCCGCTCGAGGTCCAGCGCAGCGAAGTGAGTCCGCCGGAAGCGGTGGTGCGGATGGCCCGGGGAGATGGCAGGTGGGGAACGCTGCGGGTGCCCGCGCCGGCCACCGTGGCGCGTGCCGCCGTGCTGCGTCGTCCACGGTGGCGATCGCGCACGCTCGGTGCGGTCCTCGTCGTCGGCCTGGTGCTGTCGATGCTCAGCCTCGGCCCCGCTCCGGAGGCCGGGGCGGCGGATTGCCGACGCGGTCACATCGCCCTGACCTTCGACGACGGCCCCAGCCGCCACACCCCGGCAGTGCTCGACGCGCTGCGCCGCCGGAACGTGCCCGCGACGTTCTTCGTCGTGGGTCAGCGTGTTCGCAGCAGCCCGGGCATCGTGCGGCGTCAGCATCGCGAGGGGCACGCCGTGGCCAATCACACCTACCGCCACGAGCGGCTGACGTCGCTGTCGAACTCCCGGATCCGCTCGACGGTCGGGGCCACCCACCGGGCGATCCGCGACGCGGGCGCCCCCCCGGTCAAGGCGGTGCGTCCGCCGTACGGGGCCACCAACGCCCGGGTTCGGAGCGTGCTGCGTGACGCCGGCTACGCCCACGTCCTGTGGTCCGTCGACCCCCAGGACTGGCGCGGGTACTCCCCGTCGACGATCGCCCGCCACGTCACGGCCCGTCTGGCCCCCGGCGCGAACATCCTCCTCCACGACGGCGGCTCGACCACCCCGAACACGGTCCGGGCGCTGCCGCAGATCATCGACACCGCGCGTGCCCGCGGCTACTGCTTCGGCCTGATCGACGGGCGAGGCAGGGTCGTCGCGCCCACGCCACCGGCACCCCCGCCTCCGCCACCTCCGCCACCGCCCGTCCAGATCGCCCCGCCGCAGGAGGTCTCACGGCTCGCCGGCGCCGACCGCTACGCCACAGCCGTCGCGGTCAGCCAAGCCGGTTGGCCGGAGGGCGCCGACGCGGCGGTGCTCGCCACCGGGCGGGACTTCCCCGACGCGCTGGCGGCCTCCGTGCTCGCCGGTGCGGTGGAGGGTCCCTTGCTGCTCTCGGCCGAGGACCGGCTGCTGCCGGCGGTCGCCGAGGAGCTCGCGCGACTCGGCGTCGAGCGGGTGTTCGTCGTCGGCGCGGTCTCCGAGTCCGTTGACGAGGCCGTGCGGTCCATGGGCGTTCACACGAGAGGGGTCCGTGGGCGGGACCGCTACGAGACCGCGGTGCGGGTGGCCGGCCAGGTCGCTGGGTCGGGCACCGACGGGGTGTACCTCGTGACCGGGGAGGGCTTCGCCGACGCGCTCGCCGTCGGGTCGGTGGCGGCCGGGCAGGGCTGGCCGATCCTGCTCACCCCACCCCAGGGGCATCCGCGCCTCGCGTCGTGGGTCGATGCGCTTGGCGCGGAGCAGGTCGTGGTCGTGGGCGGGACCTCGGCGGTCTCCGACGCGGCGCTCGAGGGACTCACCGACGTGGAGGTCGAGCGCATCGCGGGACCGAACCGTGCGGCCACGGCGGTGGCGGTCGCCCAGGTGGCACGAGGCCGGGGCTACGGAGCCGATCCCCTCGTGGCCAGTGGCACGGCGTTTGCCGACGGCCTGGCCGGCGGCGTCCTCGCCGCGCGATGGCAGCGCCCCCTGCTGCTGACCGGCGGTGACCGCCTCGCGCCGCAGCTGCACGGCTGGATCAACGACGAGCGCTCCGAGCGGGTCACTGTCCTCGGGGGCAAGGCCGTCATCAGCGAGGGCGTGGTCTGCCAGCTGCGCACCGGCTACGACCGCCCCGACGCCTGCGACTGAGGCCCTCCTCAGAAGCCGTCGGTGGGGCCACCGTCGACGGTGAGGTCGACGCGCTCGGCGGGCAGGCACACGAGCCCGGCGATGAGCCGCGACTCCGGCAGCGGGGTGGGATAGCTCCACGCGAGGTCCCGTTCGACGCGGCCGCCGAGGT
>SKTG01000322.1 GCA_007118045.1 Nitriliruptoraceae bacterium | reverse complement strand
GTCGTCCGTGACGAGCAGGCGCGCCGCCGCTTCGAGGCGTCCTTGCGGACCAGCGCGGAGGCCGCCGTCGCGACCGCGGTCGGATCGACGGGCTGACCGCCCGGAGGCGGGGCCGCCACGTCCGGCCAGAGGTCGGGGCGCACCGGCGCCTACCGGCACGGGCCCGGTCGCGCTGACCGGGCCCGTGCGTGTGCTGCTCGGCGCGCTAGCTCGACGCCTTCCAGAGGCCCTGCGCCACCTGTGGGAACAGGCCCTCGGGGTGGGTGCGGTACAGCGGCTCGGTCCCGAACAACGTCACGTTCGCTCCCCGGGCCTCGCCGCTGACGACCACGGCCTCACCGGCTGCGGCCCCTTGGCCGATCCAGTGTCCGGCGAGGAAGAAGCCCTCGTCGTCCAACCGCTGGTCCACGTCCACGTCCTCACCCACGCTCGGGAAGTACCGCGGGGCACTGACGAACGACTCCGGCAGCGCGTTGCCCGTGACCACCGAGTCCGGGTCGTTGACGACCGAGACGATGCCGTTGGCGCGACCAGGCCCGGTCGCCACGGACACCTCGAGCAGGTCGGCGCGCGAGTTGAAGGTGTTGCCGGCCGAGCCACGACCGACCACGGCCCCGCCCTCGGCGAGCCACTCGCTGAACGCGTCCCGCTGCTCCGCGTCGAGGTTCAACGGGTTGAACGCGTTCGAACCGATGTACAGCGCGTCGAAGTCGTCGAACTGGTAGCTGCCGCCGTTGAACCCGGTGTGCGTGACCGTGGTCACGTCGAAACCCATCCGGTCGAGCGAGAACACCTCGTCGTAGGGTGCACTCGCACCGATCCGGCGGTTGTCGAAGGGTTCGGCACCACGGGCTTCCGCGGGCGTCACGTTGACGAACTCGACGCCGTACTCGCGGGCGACCTCCACCACCGCCGAGCGAGCCCGGCCCTCGACCACGAACCTGCCGTCGTCCAGACGCGCCAGTTCGACGTCCGCTTCGAGCAGCGCGTTGACCGCCTGGACGTCCGCCGCGGAATTCACCTCGAGGCCGTAGCGCTGTCGGTTGCCCGGCACCACCGCCGCCGTGCTGGCGGGCTCGTTCACCCTGACGGTGGAGACACCGTCCAGGGACGTCGAGTCGAGCCGCACGACGGTGGCACCCCACAACGCGCCGATGCTCCAGGCGGAGATGTCGTACATCGTCGGGTAATCGTCGGTGACGTCACGTCCGAGATCCAGGATCGTGTTCGCCATGCCCCGCTTCGCCTGGTGCATGTCGATCACGTACGAGCCGGCCGCGTAGCGCGTGCCGTCCAGCGTGAAGCCACGGGTCGCCCGCTGCACGACCACGTCGTTGGCGAGCAGGAACTGCACCGTCCGAGCGGCTGCGGCTTCGCTGCGCTGTCCGTCACCGGCCGGGATCACGTAGGCGCGGGGCAGGTCGATCTCGACCGTCTCCGCGTTGTCTCCCGCCGCCAGGTCCAGCGCCAGCTCGTCGTCGATCGGACGCAACTCCTCGCCCGCGGCACCGCGCCGGAACAGCTCGAGCTGGTCGCCGAGGACGTCGAGCCGGTGCTCGTTCACCCACTCGAAGTTGGCCTCGATCGTCGACCGGGCGACGGCCGTGTTGATGCGCGTCCGGTTGTGGCGCTCGGCCTCCGAGAGGAAGCCACTGCGCGGGTTGAGGGGGAACTCGATCGTGTGACCGACGATGCCGTGGTACATCGCGTACATCGGGGTGAAGATCGGTGGCCAGTCGTCCCAACCCGACGTGTTGTCGCGGTACGGGATGCGCAGCTGCGACAGGCCACTGCCGTAGTAGCTACGTAGGTCGTCGCCGTTGTCGGCCAGGACGCGTTCCTCCATCGCGAGCGCGTGGCGCAGTGCGTTGGCGATGTACAGGTCGTACTCGTAGTTGTCGCCGTGCGGACCGGTGGTGGGTTCGATCAGGGTGGGGCCGACGTAGCCGTGCTGGTCGAGCAGGGTCAGCGGGTCGTAGCGCACCATCTGGTCACGTACGGCTCGCGTCTCCGGCTGTGACTGCGTGATGAAGTCGCGGTTCATGTCGAAGCCGTTGGCGTTGGCCCGCGTGGCGTTGACCCGACCATCGGGGTTCTGCGAGATCACGAACGCGAGCACGTGCTCGTCGAGCAGCGTGAGCGTCTCCGGGTCGTCGGAGGATGCGAGCTCCTCGAGCACCTCGAACGAGGCGTCGGTGCCCTCCCACTCGTTCCCGTGGATGTTGTTGTTGATCAGCAGCGGCGACCGCCAGTCGTCGTACTCACCGGCGTCGAGTGCCGCGATCGCGGCGTCCGGGTCCTCGGTCCGCAGGTCCGAGAGCTCCTGCCAGGTGTCCCACTCGGCGTCGGACATCGGCGTGGTGGCGACCACCAGGTGCAGGTCGCGTCCCTCCACGGATTCACCGATGATCTCCACGCTGACCCGATCGCTCTCCTGCAGGTCGCGGAGGCGTTCGGGGAACTCGTGGTAGGGGATGAGGTTCAGGGGGATCGAGGCGTCGCCCTCGTCGACGGGGACGTCCTCGATCACGTCGTTGCTGGGCTGGCCCGGCAGGTCCGCGGTGGGTTCGGCGTCCACCACCCGCCCAGGCGGGCCGACGGCCGGACCGCGTTCCTCCGGTAGCCGGCCGAACCCACGGTCGTCGTCCTCGTCCCGCGGTGTGTCGACCGGTGGGGCCGCGAAGGCGGCCGGGGT
>SKTG01000174.1 GCA_007118045.1 Nitriliruptoraceae bacterium | reverse complement strand
GCGGGTTCGCAGCTGCACGGGCCGGCCGAGCCCGTCGAGCAGGTGTTGCGACCGTTCGAGGACGACTGGGACGGGTTCACGGAGGAACGTCACCGGGTCAGATCCCTCGGTGCGACGGTCGTCGTCGAAGGGGTCTACCGCGGGCGGTACCGGCCGACGGGAAGACTGCTGGAAGCCGAGTTCTGTCACCTGTGGACCGTGCGTGACGGCCGAGTTGTCGACTTCCGGCAGTACACCGACACGGCGGCGTTCCACGAGACCATGGCGCACGAGTGAGGTGAAGCGCGGCGGGCGTTCGACCGGCCCGCTCGATCGTTGTCATCGCGGAGCGGCCTCGGGCTCCTCGTCCGAGCGTGCACGAGGGGTCGCGGCCTCGGGCGAGGGGCGGCGCGAACGGTGATCCGGCTCATCGACTTGTCGCGCATCGTGAGGCTCGTACCCGTGATATGGCGGGTGACGCTTGTCGGCCTCGCCCGGCTCCCGTATCGTCGGAATCGCGACGTGCCCACGTCGCCACGGCCCGGATCGGTCGCCAGGAACGCTCCTCCCGACGTCTCGGCCACGGCAACAGGGGGCCTGCCATGGATGTCGCTGGCCTGACCGCGTTCCTCGCCCCGTTCCTCCCCTACGTGCTCAAGGCCGGTGATCGGTTCGCCAGCGATGCCGCGACCCGGTTCGGCGAGCAGGCATGGGCTCACGCACGGCGGTTGTGGGATCGGCTCCGCTCGAGCGTGGCAGAAGAGCCGAGTGTGCAGATGGCGGCCCAGGAGGTGGCAGCCTCCCCCGACGATGAGCGCGCGCGGGCGTTCCTCGAGTTGCAGCTCGAACGGCTGCTCGAGGCCCACCCGACCCTCGCCGACGAACTCGAACTCCTCTGGGATGACGCGACGGCTGCCAACGTCGTCGCCAGTGGGGACCGCAACGTTGCGGTCGGCCGGGATGCCAGCGGCACGATCGTGACGGGCGACGATGCTGTCATCACGGGTGACGACATCCACACGGGCTAGGCGAACGAGTAGAGAGCAGCCCGATGAGCGGCTCTTCGGCCACGGCGCGTGGAGAACGCAGCGTGGCCGTGGCTGGCGACGTCAGCGGCATCATCGTCACCGGTGACCACAACGTCATCGAGGTCCATGCGGGCGGCCACGCGGGCACGCTACTCGAGCGGTCTCGGAGGACTCCCACGACCTGGCTGCGCCCCACGCCCATCTGGGAGCTGCCGCCGGAGTGCGAGGACCGCATCGGCCGGGACGCGGAAGCGGCCGGGTTGCGCGAACACCGGGGCCGAGCACTCAGCGTCGTGGGCTCGGAGCTCATCGGTAAGACCTACGTGTTGTCCGCCGCTTTCCGTACCCACTCCACCGGCACAGCCGCGGCCCCAGAGGGCATCGTGTACCTCTACGGGCGCGACCGGCCCCTGGCGGACCTGCTTCAGTCGGTGTGGGAAGCGTGTTACGACGGCGACCCTGCGACGGTGCCTTCCGAGACGCAGGTACGCCGCGACCTCGTCGACCGTGAGCTGCTCGTCGTGGTCGACAGCTGTGAGCTGAGCCATGCCGACGGGCAGGCGCTCGCGGCGGCGCTCGCCCACTCGCGCGTCATCCTCGTCTCCCGCGAACGCCGATGGTGGGACGGCCAGGTCTCGGCCATCGGTGGCCTGGGCGCAGGCGACGCCCTCGCATTGCTCGAGCGCGAGCTCGGTACCGCGCTCGTCCCCGATGACCAGCGGGCCGCGACCGTCCTCTGCGAACGGCTGGCTGGCCACCCGGTGTCGCTCAAGCAGGCGGCCGCGCTGGTGCGAGATGGCGAATCGACCCTCGAGGAGCTCGCCACACGGCTCCCGACCAGCCAACCCGAGGAGACGGTCGCCACGGCGGCGCTCGCACGGTCGTCGCCGCGGGAGCGACAGGTGCTCGCGGCGCTGGCCGCCTTCGAGGGGGAGGCAGTGGGTAGCGAGTTCCTCGATGAACTCCTCGGTTCCGCGGCCAGCGACGTCGCGGCGAAGCTGGTGGACCGTGGGCTCCTCCGCCGGGGCAGCCCGCGGTACGCGGTGACGCTCCCACCGGGCGCCATCGGCACGCTCGATCCGGAGACGTCGGCCGCGGCGGAGCGTCGGGCGATCGAGCTCGCCGCCTCCGCGTCACCCTCCATGTCGGACGCCGAGGTCGGTGCCCTGCTCGCGCTCTGGGGGCGACTGCTGGAGCGGCGAGACGAGGCGCTGCTGCTACGCCTCGGGCAGACGCTCGTCCCCTCCCTGATCCGCACCCGTCGCTTCGCCGGTTGGCGGTCGGTCGTCGAGCGCGTGGGGAGCGCAGCCGAGGCACTCGGCGACCGGGCAGCGCAAGCTTGGGCACTCCACGAGGCCGGTACGCAGGCTGTCGCGGTCGGCGATCGGACGCGCGGGGTCCAGCTGCTCCGAGCGGCTCTGACCCAGCGACGCGCTCTCCACGACCGGGCCGGGATCCGGGCCACACGACACAACCTGCGCCTGATCACACCGCCGCCTTGGTCGCCCGGCAACCTCAGCTGGGTGCCGATGGCTCTGCTCGTGGTCGTGGTCGGAGCCGCGATCCTGTTCGGTGTCGGTCGGCTGGTGGACCTCGACGGGGGAGCTACCGCCCCCGCCGAACCCGCTGCGACGGGCGACCTGGACCCGGACCCGGCTGACGGGAACCCGGACACGGACGACTCCCCCGACGAGGCGGT
>SKTG01000004.1 GCA_007118045.1 Nitriliruptoraceae bacterium | reverse complement strand
GGGTTGGTGGCCGTCACGCAGTGGGCCAGGTTGGGCAGGCGGACACGTCCGTCCTCGCCCACGTAGGGCTCCCACGCTTCCTCGGTGACGCGCTGCCAGACACGCTCACGGACCTCCGCCGGCTCGTGTTCCACCAGCGCGGTCACCGGCGGCGCACAGTCGCGCATGAAGCGGGTTGCCTCGGCGGGGGAGGTGAACTCGAACACCGCCGTGGCGGTGCCCAGCTCCACCTCGGTGAACCCGGCGGCGGTGGCGACCTCGTGGAGTCGCTGCGGGTCGGACAGGGCGAACAGGCCGGGCCGGCCCGTGGGTGGTGGGGGGAGGTCGAGCAGACGCCGGATGATCGGCACCGGGGCGGCCATGGTGACCTCCTCGGGGCCGGACCAGGTGGTGGCTGCCAGCCGGCCGCCAGGGCGCAGACCGCCGCGCAGACGCGTGAGGCTGGCGGCCGGGTCGGCGAGGTACATCAGCACCGAGCGCGAGACCACGGCGTCCAGCCGTCCGGCGGGCAGGACGAGCTGGTCAGCGTCGCCCTCGACGATGTCCACCTCGACGTCTCCGAGGTCGGCGGCGGCCGCGCGGTCGCGAGCGACCGCGAGCATCTCGCCGGAGAGGTCCTGCAGGATCACGTGCCCGCCCGATGCCACCGCCCGGGCCGCGGTCAGGCCCGGCTCCCCGTAGCCGGTGCCCACGTCCAGGATGCGGTCACCCGGCCCCGGCTGCACGGCGTCCAGCAGCCAGCGGCCGAGCTGGGGCATCGCCTCGTCGGCCTCGAGCACCTCCAGCCAGCGTTGCCAACCGGGTGCGGCCTCACGCCATTCGCGGCGCAGCTCGGCCTTGTAGGTGTGTTCATCGAACGTCGTCTGCGTCTGCGTGCTCATGGCAGCTCCCTCCTCAATGGCGCCCGGGCGGTCCTTCGACGATCGTTGGGCAGTCTTCGGGAGCGACGGGTGGCGAGCATCCGTAGGAGCACGTATCCCGGCCCGCAGATCCCGTATCCCGGGGCGTACGATGCGCACATGTCGGACGACGCGCAGGCGCTGCTCGCCACAGGCGAGCGCTTCCTGGCCGAGGGCGACTGGGTCCAAGCCGCCCAGGCCTTCACGGCGGTCCTGGAGATCGGGTCCAGCGCGGTGGCGCTGGACGGGCTCGGCGACGCCCGTTTCTGGCTCGGTGACCACCACGAGGGCGTCGAGCTGCGCGAGCAGGCGTACGCGGCCCACCTGCGTGACGGTGAGCGCGAGCGCGCCGTGGATGTCGCGCTGTGGCTGTGCCGCATCCACGCGGCCAACTTCGGCAACGACGCAGCGGCCGCGGGGTGGCTGGCTCGGGCGCGGCGCCTGGTCGACGAGCACGGCCTCGGGTCACGGCGGCCGCAGGTGCTGCTGCACGAGGCCTTCGCGACACCAGATCCCAGCCAGAGCGAGGCGTTGGCACGCAAGGCCTACGAGCTCGGTCAGGACGCCGGCGATGCCGACCTGCAGCTCTGCGCGCTCAGCCAGCTCGGCGCCGCGCTGGTCGAGCAGGGCCACGTCGACGACGGCGTGGGGTACCTCGACGAGGCCATGGCCGGGTCGCTGGGCGGCGAAGGCCGCCACCGCGACACCGTCGTGTTCACCAGCTGCACGACCATGATCTCGTGCACCACCTGCGCGGAGTTCGAGCGGGCCGTGCAGTGGATCCGCGCTACGGATCGATACGCCCGACGCTACGGCAGCCCGTTCCTGTACGTGGAGTGCCGCACGCTCTACGGCGCGATCCTGGTCAGCATCGGTGACTGGGTCCAGGCCGAGGAGGAGCTCACCGCCGCTCTGGAAGCCTCACGGCACGCCATGCCCGCCTTGCATCATCAGGCGCTGGCCACCCTGGCCGGCCTACGCCTGGATCAAGGACGCCTCGAGGAGGCCGAGCGGCTCGTCGTCGGCCTGGAGGACCAGCCACCAGCCGTCGGCGCGGTCGCGAGGATCCACCTTCGACATGGACGCGGAGTCACCGCCGAGACGGCACTGCGCCGCTGCCTCGCCGCGGTCGGCAGCGAGCGGCTCGAGTCCCTGCCCCTGTGGGAGCTGCTCGGGGAGGCGGAGCTCGCCCAGGACCGCCCGGACGCCGCGCTCGAGGTGGCCGGACGCCTGGCCGAGATCGGGGCTTCGCAACGATGCGCGATCGCCACAGCGCGTGCCGCACGGCTCGAGGGTCGTGCACGCGAGGCGGCGGACCGTGCTCGTGCCCATCCCCATCTCGAGACGGCGCTAGCTGCCTTCACCCGCTTGGGTATGCCACTGGAAGCCGCTCGCACACGACTCCTGCTGGCCGAGGCACTCCGTGAGGACGCCTCCGAGGTTGCCGTGGACGAAGCTCGTGTGTCGCTCGCGGCCTTCGAGGCGCTCGGTGCCGCCCACGATGCCGACCGCGCCGCCCGCCTGCTCCGCGACCTCGGAGTGTCGGCCAGCCGCGCGGGGCCCAAGGGCTTGCAGCTCCTGACGAAGCGGGAGCAGGAGGTGCTGGGCCTGCTGGGCGAAGGGCTGACGAACGCCGACATCGCCGACCGGCTCTACATCAGCCCCCGCACCGTCGAGCAGCACGTGGCCCGCGTCCTGGCCAAGCTCGGAGTCACCAACCGCACCGAAGCAGCAGCCGAAGCCATCCGCCAAGGCACGACCGGCGCCCAGCTCTGACCACGACTGCTCGACCGCGCCGCCACCTACCAACCCTCAGCTACCTACCCCTGCGTACAGCCCCCATGGCCAAGCTCACTCCTCCTACCACGAGGCCGAAGACCGACACAGCACTCCGACGCGTCCTCAACCCGACCAGTCGCCCAGCAAACCATCATGTAGCGCCCGGTCCTTGACGCCGCTTCGGTCCTGAGAGGGTCTGCCCCGGCCTCGGGGGCGGCCATTGACCACTGGCCGGCACGCATCGCCCCGACAGGCTGCGGTCACTGGTCCTGGTCCGGGTGACCCGCGGTTGCTCGCCAACGCGGCGCGGATCGCGAGGAACCGAGCGGCAACCCGCCGCAGCGATCTGGCGACTACGGGCGTGTTCTCCCGGTTGCTCAGCGTGCCTTCGGGGCGTGTGGCTGCTCGCTGTGGGAAGCCACATACCCCGCACCTACTCGACCCTCGACGTTGAGCGATTGTCACCCTGGAGTGTCGCGTGGAGCCGGGCGACGTTGATGCTGGTCAGGCGATGCGTGCCTCACGTGCTCGGGTGAGGTCGTAGTCGCCTTGGAGGCGCATCCAGAACTCGGCGGAGGTACCGAAGGCGTCCGCGAGCCGGAGCGCCGTGTCCCCGGTCACGGAGACCTGCGCGTTGACCAGCCGCGACACTCGCCCGGCATCGACGCCCATGGCCACGGCAAGCTCAGCAGCGGTCATGCCGCGCTCGGCGAGTTCATCGGCGATGTGCTCGCCCGGGTGGATGGCCAAACTCACCTTCGTCGTCATCGTGATTCGCCTCTCAGTGGTAGTCCTCGATCGTCACATCAAGTGCCCGGTTGTTCTCGATTCGGAAGGTGATGCGCCACTGGTCGTTGATGCGGATGGAGTAGCTGCCTGCCCGGTCGCCCCTGAGCTTCTCGAACCGGTTGCCCTTCAGGGCGCTCAGGTCGCGCTGATCGACTGCAGCCTTGATCCGATTCAGTCGCATGAGCGCCCGCTTGTCGAAGCCCTTGCCGTAGCTGATGCCCTCGAGGTGGAGCCGGCGTGTGGCCTCGTCGCCGTACTCCATCTCCATGCGCAACCTCCTGCTGCGACCCTACCGTTCGGTTGTGTATTGCGCAATGAACAAGGGCGGACCGGGGGCTTCCGCGAATACACCTCGGATGCGTTCCGGGCCGCCTGCGCCGACCTGGGTGTCACCCAGTCGTCTGGGCGGACCGGCTCGTGTCTCGATAACGCGGTGGCGGAGTCCTTCTTCGCCACGCTGAAGGTCAAACTGATCCACGGGATCGAGCCAACGGTGGCTGCATAAGCCGGTTTCCGACGCGCGGGGGAAGTCCAGGTCTGGTCATGCGTGAGGGCGCAGCGTTGGCTTGCTGTAGGTCGCGTGCCGAACGTGCCGTGGCCGGGAGCCGTTCGATGAGTGATGTCACCGTGTCTGTGCTGGATCCGTCTGTCGAGCTTCGTCTGCACCGTCTGATCGGCGCGTTCCTGGCCGGCTACCGCAACCTCAACACCCGCACCGCGTACCTCCAGCAGCTGCACCGGTGGTTCGCGTGGTGCACCACCCTTCAGCATCCTCTGACGGCGCGATAGCCCGAAGGCGCGGGGTCGCGACGGCGTGTGGTTGTTCCTGCGGCCGTGCCGACCGTGATTCGGTCGCATCGAACGCGTCGGGAACATCGGCAAGGCTGCTCGTCGCGGGTAGCGACAACGACCATGTGGACGAGACTCACACGTCACTCACGGCGCAGCCCCGGGTTCCTTGCAGCCAACCGATCCGGCCCACGCAGCGATCACCAACTCCCGTTTCGTGAACCCCTTGCACCACAGCGGCCCCATACGCGGTCGGTCGTGCCGCGCAAGTCGCGGCCCGGAATGGGCGCGTCCGGCGGCATGTTCCGAGGTGCCGTCCATTCCCGCTCGGGTGGACATCGCAGGTGCTGCTGCATCCACCGGCGCTCGTCACCCGTCTCGAGTCTGGCGTGACACTCGAGGCACACCCGGTACCTCTCCGCTTCGTGGATGAGGATCACGGTCGGACCTCCTCAGGTGCCGTCCCTCACGTAGGGGAACCCATGGCCACGCCGTCCCCTTCCCTGGCGCCGCTGACTCGAGTGAGGATGCCGGTGGGCCGCTCCCCCGTCGCGCTGCGCTCGACGGGATCGACCGGTCGTGCGCTGCTCCTCCGCCCGCTCGACCGGACGCCGATCCATCGGCAAGGTCAGTGCGGAGGGGGGGTGCCGGATGGAAGCTGGAACCTGTGAGACGGGTTGTGTCGGTCGCGTCGTCTGGGCGAGCACACGTGAGACGGACCACACTCGCGCTCGTGGGCGGACGACGGTCCGAGCACCGACACACGCCCATCGCCAGGACCGCCTTGCAGAGGGATGACATGAGCCGCTCGACCACCTGCGTCTTCACGAACGCCCGCGACGAACAACTGTCTGCCCGCCTCGAGCATCCCGATGGGCCGGTGCGTGCAACTGCCGTCTTCGCCCACTGCTTCACCTGTTCCAAGGACCTGCGGGCCGCGCGTCGGCTGGCCCGGGCCTTGGCCGAGCGCGGCATCGCCGTGCTCTCCTTCGACTTCGCCGGTCTCGGATCCAGCGAGGGTGACTTCGTCGCCACGACCTTCTCCTCCGACGTCGACGACCTCGTGGCGGCAGCTGGCTACCTCGCCGACACACTCCAGGCGCCGAGCCTGCTGATCGGACACTCGCTCGGCGGCGCTGCCGTGCTGACTGCGGCGGCGCGACTGAAGAACATCCAGGCGGTAGCGACCATCGGGGCGCCGGCCGACGTGAGCCACGTCACCAACGTCTTCGCCGACGACCTCGCCATCATCCGCGAGCGGGGCGAGGCCGTGGTCAGTCTCGCGGGTCGTCCCTTCACCATCGGCGCCAGCTTCGTCGAGGACCTGAACGACCATCACCTGACGGCCACGGTGAGCCGGCTCGACGCGGCGCTGCTGTTCCTCCATGCCCCCTCCGACGACACCGTGAGTGTGGAGAATGCCCGGCTGCTCTTCGAGGCTGCACGCCATCCGAAGAGCTTCGTGTCGCTCGCGGATGCCGACCACCTGTTGACCCACGAAGCCGACGCACGTTACGCCGCGGAGGTCGTGGCCGCTTGGGTCGGCCGCTACCTGCGATCGGTCCCCGACACGCCCCAGGCCGACGATGCCCCGCAGCCGCTCCCGCGGGGAGCGGGGTCGTACGACGACCGTACGACGGTGGCGCGCACCGGCGATGGGCTCACCACCGAGGTGTCGACGCGCGGGTTCCTGCTCAGCGCTGACGAGCCGCGATCCGTCGGCGGCGCGGAGACCGGTCCGACGCCCTACGACTACCTCGCCAGCGGTCTGGCTGCGTGCACCTCGATCACGCTGCGCATGTACGCCGACCGTGAGCAGATCCCGCTCGACGACGTCACGACCTCGGTCAGCTTCGACCGTGTCCACGCGAACGACTGTTCCGGCTGCGAGCACACCGAGGGGCGGATCGAACGCTTCACGCGGACCGTGGCCTTGCACGGTGACCTCGACCGTCAGACCCGCGACCGGCTCCTGAGGATCGCCGACCGCTGTCCGGTCCACCGCACGCTCGAAGGCCAGATCGAGGTCCACACCATCGAGACGACCTGACCCATCCGACGTTCTCCCACACACCGGCGGCAGCGCCGATCAGCGCACGGGACGGGCCGCGGCCAGTCACCTGCCCACGACCAGCCTCCGATGCGGGATCCGGACGGGAGCTCGTCGTGACGTTGCCATCGTGCTGCTGTCGATGGTCGGTTCCCTCCCGGATACGATCCTCGTCCTGGGCGCACCGATGCGATCGACGGCGATCAGCGCCGACCTCACCGACCCACCGTGCGTCAGGTGAAGCCCGGGGCGAACGCAACGGGCGTCGGCCTCATGTTCGCGAGCGGTCGGGACGGACCACACCTCCCCAGGGTGAGGTGACGTCCTCGTCGTGGTGATGAGGCCATCCGGAGAGCTGCCCGACACGGGGCAGATCCGCGCGCCCGAGGAACGCGGCCACCACCTCGCGCGTGGGGCCGATGAGCTCGGCGCTGGTGTCGAGGTCCAGCAATGAACGGTTCTGCGCGCAGGGTCGGGGCAGGTACAGCACCGGCACGCGGTCCGCCACGAGCGGCGCTTCGATCAGCGCGCGCTGGCGCATGGCGGTCATCGCCGAGCCGAGCAGCGCGTCCGGGATGCCACGAGGCGGAACATCGAGATGACAGATGTCGCCGGCGTCGAGAACGACGAGGCTGGCGGCTCCGCGCCCGAGGGCCGCCTGCAGGGGAACGTTCGCGACCGAGCCAGCGTCCCCATGGAGCCGCCCGGCGAGGAGTACCGGCGGGAAGACCCCGGGGATCGCCGTCGCGGCGAGCAGCGGCGGGACCAGTGCTCCCGAGCCGAACCAGCGTACGTGGCTCGTCAGGACATCCGCGGTCACGACCGTCAACGGCCGAGTGAGGGCCTCGAAGCTGCGGGCACGGAGGGTTCGCGTGATCACGTGCCGGAGACCACGCTGCTCCTGCAGGTAACCGGTGCGCAACACCGAGAGCGTCTGGGCGCCGGGGCCGTTCGGGAACACGTCTCGCCTGCGGAGCCGCTGCCACGTGTCCTCGAGAGCAGCGGCAGCATCCTCCAACGTCTCGTGTTCGGCGACCACCGCCCCGTTGAGGCTGCCGACCGAAGTCCCGACGACCAGGTCCGGCCGGAGGCCCGCGTCAGCCAGCGCCTGCAGCATGCCCACCTGGATCGCCCCGAGACTGGCACCACCGGAGAGCACGAAGGCGACCGGTCGTGGCAAGCCCGCCGCCCAGTCCGTCACGAGACGCCGCGGTCGGCTTCGACGAGCCGGAGCCGCACCTCGCTGACCGTCGGGAACGCAGGCACAGCGTGCCAGCGCTGATCGAACGTGAGGCCGGACGCGATCACGATCGTGGCGGCGTGGAGCATCTCACTCCGGTCTCGGGCATCTCCCCCGGTAACCCATCACGGCGCGCCCGTCGTCCATCCCACGGCCGCCATGGGCAACGGTCGGGGACCGGCAGCTCACCAGAGCGCGGAGTCAAGTGCCTCAGGAAGGTGGTGGCGACGAGACGGGTTCCCTGGATACGAGGCAGGCGCAGCCTCCAGGCGTCGGCCTCGTCGCCACCTCTCGCATCCATCGTTGCGAGCCGGGCACCGTCGCGCTCCCGAGGCGGTGGAGGTGGCAGGCGGCTCCGATACCTCCGCGTCGGAGCCGCCTCCCCGCAGACGCGACATCAGGATGAAGCTCCTATCGGTACGCGCCGGGGGGCCATGGGCGTGTCCGCCCACCCTTCCGTCGACCAGGAGGGAACGATCCGACGCGGCCGCGAGGCGGCGGAGGACGAGATCGAGGTGGTGCGGTCACGCGGGCCGGACCGCGGGCGGATCCCATCGGCGCAACCGAAAGCCCCGACCCTACGGGGGGAGGGGTCGGGGCCCCGGGACTCGTGGCCCCGGTCTGGCTGCGGATCCGGCTCGATGGGGAACCGACTCGGGGCACGAAGTATTCCCCTGCGCCTCGGTACGGGGCTCCGTACCGGTGGAAGCAGCTGCAGCCCTGCCGTGTTGTCACTCGTACGACCGGGTCAGCGTCGAGGACCTCTCACGCGTCAGCCTCGAGACCTTCCAGCCGAGCGGAGCCTGCATGCACGTTCGTACGGTCATCGTGTCGGCCGCTGCGATGCTGCTCGCCGCCTGCACTGCTGCCGAGTCACCGCAGACCCAGGCGAACGAGCTCGCCGAACGGCTACCGACCGGTTGGACCACCGATGTCGTCGAGGACGAGCAAGCCGGTACCTACGTCGTCGCCGCTCCCGAGACCTCAGCGGTCTGGCACGTGGGCGGCACCACCGACGAGGTCAGGGCGGCGACCGAGGGCACCTCCTGGGCGACGTTCTGGCTCTCGGCGATCGAAGGTGCGACCTCCGAGTCCAGCAACGTGCGTACGACCGTGGCCGATCCATCGTCGGTGCCGGACTCCGTGGTGTCCTGGCACGTCAACGTCAACGCCCAGGACGCGGCCCTCGAGCTCCGCAACCTGGATGAGCTCGAGGAATCCGTGGTGGAGCGGTTCGAGGCGCAGGATCTCGAGGTGGTGGACAGCGGCATCGCCGGATGGGCTGGCCGTGAGGTCGTGACCGTGTCCTTCGAGGTGCCGGCGGAGGTCTTCGCCGGAGAGGACCGGCTGGTGCGCCAATGGTTCATCCCGGAACGGAACCCCGACGTGATGTGGTCGTTCACGTGTGACGCGCCTGATGGACCGCACGCGACGGATGAGCTGTGCCGGACCGGTCTCGAGGGCTTCCGCACCGCCCCTGACGGCCCGGATCCGGTGAACTGACCCGACAGGGTCCGCCGCTCGGACCGGATCAGGGCCACCAGGCGCGAGCCTGGCTGGCCGATGCCCCCGTGCTGGTCGCGGTCACGGCGGTCGTCGCGTTACGACAGCCGCTCAGGATGGTCGTGTTCGGGAAGCGGACGCGGTGGCTTTGGGTTATCTGGACGGGGCGTCGTCGGGCCGTGGAGGAGGATCCCGTGTGGAGGATGGGAACGCGCCCCGGGCTCCTCGAGTGCTGGCAGGTACGCCGCACCCTGCAAGCGTTCCTGGACGGGGAGGTGGCCTCTGCCCACGCCGAGTGGGTAGCTGCGCACCTCGAGAGCTGCGTCCGGTGCGGTATCGAAGCGGCCACGGTCGAACGGGTGATCGCCGCGCTGCGGGCCCTGCGCCCCGACCTGGACCTCGTGGCCTACACGAGGCTGACCGACGTGGTCGAGACGTTGGTGTCCGAGAACCCCGGACCCGACCGTGACGACCAGGCATGATGAGCATCGGCCGCCGTTCCGAGGCTGGCTCGGGCCAGGCTCGGTCACTCCGCCGGCAGGTCGCGTTCCGTGCAACGACATCGATGCCACCGCAGGAGACGACATGACCGAACTGTCCGCTCAGGATCAGCAGCTGTGTGAGGAGGCGCCGGCGCGTTACGACGACCTGCGTGCGGTGTTCGTCAACTGCACGTTGAAGCGGTCTCCCGAGCTGTCGCACACGCAGGCGTTGGCGGAGACCTCGATCGCGATCATGGAAGCGAACGGTGTCGAGGTCGACGTGATCCGGGCGGTGGATCACCGCATCGCGGCCGGGGTCTATCCCGACATGACCGAGCACGGTGCGGAAGTGGATGATTGGCCGGGGTTGTTCGAGCGGATCATCGCCGCGAACGTGCTGGTGATGCTCACGCCCATCTGGCTTGGGGAGAAGTCCTCGGTCGCCACCCGGGTGGTCGAACGGCTCTACGGCAACTCGGGGCAGCTCAACGAGCACGACCAGTCGGTGTACTACGGGCGGGTCGGCGGGGTGATCGCGACCGGCAACGAGGACGGCGCCAAGCACTGTGCGATGAACCTGGTGTACTCCCTGCAGCACCTTGGCTACGTCATACCGCCGCAGGCCGATGCCGCGTGGCTGGGAGAGGCCGGACCGGGGCCCTCGTACGCCGACGAGGGCTCCGGCGGCCCGCACAACGAGTTCACGCACCGCAACACCACGTTCATGACCTGGAACCTGTTGCACACGGCGCGGTGGCTCAGCGACGCCGGCGGCTTCCCCGTGCACGGCAACCAGCGCTCGTTGTGGGACGCCGGTTGCCGTTTCGACGCCCCCAACCCGGAGCATCGGGTCTGAGCGGCGCGCCCGAG
>SKTG01000374.1 GCA_007118045.1 Nitriliruptoraceae bacterium | reverse complement strand
GGACGAGCGCCCCCGACGTAGTGAAGAACGCTGAGCCGAGCATGACGTGCTCGTCGCGCGGACGTGTACGGGGATCTCGGCGATGCGACCGGCGAGGGCGGCGATCTCATTCACGTGGAGACCACGGACTGCGCACCGGGGACCGTCGCCACGTTCATGCGCCCTCGCCACCCGGGTCGGGGCGATCCCACGAAGCTGGCCGACCGCCGGCCGCTGTGACACGCTGACGCTGGTGTGCCGGCCCGCGTGGCCGGACGTCGCCCCTGCAGGGGGTCGGATAGCGCCGAAGGGAGGGTGAGATGGACGTCTGCGAGCTGCGCATCCACGGGGTCGGCGGCTCACCCGGCGAGAAGCTGATCGGCATCGACCACCCCGATGATGCCGTCGTGGTCGGGGAAGGTCGCGACACCCGGTTCCTGTCACCTCGACGCGAACGCAGTCCCGAGGGCTACGACTGGGGTGGCCTGACCTCCGGCTCCCTGTGGCAGCCGTTGTGGCTCCTGCTCCTACCCTTCACTCTGGTCAACGTGGCCGGTTGGGCCCACCCGCCGTTCGGAACGATCTCCCGGTGGCGCCTCGGAGCGCTGCGCATACTGGTGCACGCAGCGGCTGCGTTGCTCACGATCGCTTGGGTCGTCTGGATAGGGATCATCGCCATCGACTATCTGGGCTACCAGTGGCTCGGGAGCGAGGTGGCCTGGGTGGCGCGGCTCGGGTTCGCCGACCCGCGTCTGGTCGGCGTGCTCATCGGTTTCGCCGTCACCGTCGGCGCCACGCTCCTGCTGTGGTTCGTCGCCAGAACCTCACGGCATCGGTTCGAGGAGGTGCGGCCCGACGCTGCCGTGCTCGATCCGAACGCCCCAGAACGCAAGTGGGCTCGCGAGGAGGACCTGACGGCGCCGACCTTCTTCTCGCACGAGTCCGCCATGACCAAGCGGTTGAACTGGCACGTCACCTTGATCGTCATCACGTTGCTGGTGCTCGTGACCGTCGCGACGGCCTCGTGGGGGCAGCCGCAGCTGCTCCTCGGTGAGATCCTCGTGGTGCTCGGCGCGGCTCAGATCGGAGTGATCCTCGCGCTCGGTGCCGTCTCGTGGCGGAGCGGTGGACAGTACGAGGGTCTGCCGGCGAGGCGCGCCCTGCCGGCGGCCGCCGTCACGCTGGCGTTCGCCCTCAGTAACGGGTTCTTCTCCGGTGCCGCCGTTCTCGCCGCGCGGTTGCTGCCAAGCGACGCCCCCTGGGGTCCCGAGCTGGCGTTGATCGACGGTTTCGTCGTCACGGTGGCCCTGTGGATCCTGCTCGGGATCGGATGGGTGGTCGTCTACCGCAAGCGCGGCACCACGGTGGACATCCCGCCCCGCTCGAGTCCGACGGCGCAGGAGCTCGACGGGGTCGACGACCGCTTCCGCAAGCAGATCGCCGCGATGCGCGGACTGGCGAAGGCCTCCCACGAGGCTCCTCGTCTGCTCGTCTGGTACGCGGCCGCCTTCCTGATCGTCGGAGCGATCGTGACGGCGATCCGCATCGAGCCGTCGGGTCCGCCCTGGGAATGGCTACGCCCCCCGGAGGCCACCGTATTGGTAGATGCCGCCGCGTGGTTGCTGCCGCTGGTCGTGCTGGCGGTGCTCGGAACGATCTGGCGTTCCGCCACCCGTAGGGAGCTGCGGCAGGGCATCGGCATCCTGTGGGACGTGCTCACGTTCTGGCCGCGGCGGTACCACCCGTTGGCCGTCAGGCCCTATACCGAACGCGCCGTGCCGGAGTTCCAAGCGCGCATCGAGCACCTCGTCGGCAAGGATCGGGCGCTCCTGGTCTCTGCTCACAGCCAGGGCACGGTGATCGCGTTCGCCTCGCTGGCGCCCCTGCAGGAACACGAACTACGTCGGATCGGCTTGCTCACCTACGGCTGCCCGCTCACCACGCTCTACGGGCAGGTCTTCCCGGCCTACTTCGGTGCCGCCGCGATCGACCGGCTCCGCGACCAGTTGGCGACGGGCGCGGGCCGTTGGCACAACCTGTGGCGCCAGACCGATCCGATCGGTGGACCGGTGCTCGGGCGTGGCGATGGCCACCTCGACCGCGAGGTCGAGGATCCCGCGACCGCTCCATCCAGCGAGGACGCCCGCCAGGACGAGGCCCGCGAGCCGCTGCGGCGGCCGTGGATGGAGCTGTGCGGTCATTCCTACTTCTACCGCGAGCAGGCGTACCGTGACTCGCTCCGCGACCTACGCGGCCTTCTGCGCGACGAGTGCGGGCTCCTCTCGCCGGACGATGGCCACCCCGGGCCACGCTCCGCGTCGGGCGCAGCTACGTCGAAGACCGATACTGCATCGGGGAGCGCAGCGGGAACGACGAGCGACGCCGCACCGAGGAGCGCAGCGGCAGCGACGAGCGACGCGGTACCGACAAGTGACGAGGTACCGACGAGCGACGCGGCAACGACGAGCGACGCCGCACCGACGAGCGACGCGGCACCACCGAGCACCGCAGCTGCGTCGACGAGCGATGCGGACGAAGACCGCGGGACCGACGTTGTCGAGACCGCCCCGACCGAGCCGCAACTCGAGGGCCGGTCGTGACCTAGCAGGCACACCGACCAGCGTGAGCCAGGACGAAGAGGACGAGCATGGGTCGCATCATCGTCGGCGTCGACGGTTCGGAACGCTCCCAGCGGGCTCTCGAGTGGGCGATCGACTACGCCCGCCGTCGCCGTGACCTC
>SKTG01000397.1 GCA_007118045.1 Nitriliruptoraceae bacterium | reverse complement strand
GCCCGTCCGGGTAGAGGAAGAACGAACCGAGCTCGACCAGCCGGGCGGCCTCGGGGGCCTCGGTCAGGATCGGCTGGCGCGGCCCGAGCAGGGTGCGCAGACTCATGACCTCGTTCTCGCGAAGGTGGTCGATCGGCGGGTTGGTGACCTGAGCGAACCGCTGCTTCAGGAAGTGCGAGACGGGGCGCCGGACGTGCGAGAGGGCCTCGATCGGCGTGTCGTCGCCCATCGAGGACGTGGTCTCCTTGCCCTGCGTGGCCATCGGCCGCAGGATCGAGATGATCTCCTCCTTCGTGAAGCCGAAGGCGAGCTGGCGGGCGCGCAGGTCCAGCGGCGCGCCCTCGACGGGGCGCCCGGCCTTGACCGAGGTGAGGTGCTCCGCGAGCCAGGCGCCGTAGGGCCGCTGCCGGGCGAGCGCGAGCTTGATCTCGCGGTCCTCCTGGAGCCCACCCTCCTCGGGGTCCACGCACAGCATCTGCCCCGGACCGAGCCGTTCGCGGCGCACGGTCCCGCGGTACTGCGGGTCGTCGGTTGGCAGCGACGTGGTCACGGCGCCCACCTCGGAGGCGGCGACGATCGTGCCGTCCTCGCAGACGTGGTAGCGCAGGGGTCGCAGACCGTTGCGGTCCAGCGTGGCCCCCACGCGGGTCCCGTCGGTGAAGATCAGCCCCGCCGGTCCGTCCCACGGCTCGATCAGACACGACTGGTAGCGGTAGAAGTCGCGGATCTCCGGCTCGAGGTCACGCGCCCCCTCCCAGACCTGTGGCACGAGCATCGCCTGGGAGTGACGGACGTCGCGACCCCCGAGGACCAGCAGCTCGAGGGCCGTGTCGAGCTTGGCCGAGTCCGACTGGTCGTGATCGATCACCGGCTGGAGCAGCTCGGGGGTCGTCCAGTCCGCGCCGTCGACCGACAGCTCCCCCGGGACGAACTGACCCTCGCGGGCGCGCATGAGGTTGAGGTTGCCGTCGATCGTGTTGATCTCGCCGTTGTGGCACAGCATGCGGAACGGTTGTGCGCGCTCCCAGGTCGGTGCGGTGTTGGTCGAGAAGCGGGAGTGGAAGATCGCCAGCGCGGAGGTGAACCGCTCGTCGCAGAGGTCCGGATAGAAGGCGTCGAGCTGGTCCGCGTCGGCCATCGCCTTGTAGGTGACGGTCAGGAACGAGCAGCTGGCCGCGTAGAAGCGGGCACCCGCCGCCTCACTGTCCTTGCGGGCGCGTCGCCGCAGGCGGTACGCGAGCCGCTCGGCCTCCCGGTCGTCGACCCCGGCGGGGCGGGCGAACAGCACCTGGAGCAGCGAGGGCTGGACCGCCCGAGCCATGTCGCCGAGCGCGTCGGGGTCGCAGGGAACCTCGCGGAACCCGACGAAGCGGGCCCCCTCGACCTCACAGGCCGCGACGAAGGCGTCACGGGTCACGCCTCGGGCCGCGTCGTCGGCTGGCGCGTCGCCGCCCTGCAGGAACAGGAACGCGAGCCCGAGATCGGCCGGGTCCACGTCCTCGACACCGAGCTCGGCCGCCCAGGCCCCGAGCAGCTCCCGCGGCAGTTGCGTGAGCACACCGGCACCGTCGCCGGTCTTGGCGTCGGCCGCCAGGGCACCTCGGTGCTTGACGCCGGCGAGCCCGGAGAGCGCGAGCGCGACGGTGCTGCGGCGGGCCAGACCGTCGGTGTTCGCGACGAACCCGATGCCGCACGCGTCGCGCTCGGCCTCGTACGCGAAGTGGGCGCCTCGCGGCGCCGCGTGAGCGGGGGCGGTCGGGGGGCGGGGATCGACGTGCTGGGTGGACGGTCGGATCACGACGGGACCTCTCGGCCACGCCCGCGCCCGAGGGCTCGAGGTGGCGGACGGGAACGGCCCATGCGGTCCCGGACGCGACGAACGGCGCCCACGGACCCACATGGTGGGATCGGGAGCGCCGTTGCTCTCACACCACCGTACCTGGCCGCTCGCGACGGTGTCCATCGACCGGGGTGGCGCCCCCTGCTGGCTACGGTGCGTGCCCGTCCCCGCGCCCCCGCTCCCGGAGCAGCACGTGCCGAGCACCGAGCACCACGCGTGCGACGCCTCGGCGAAGCCGCGTCGGCGGGGCCCGGCCGAGGCCGCGCGGCTGGTCGCCGTCGCGTTCCAGTTCCTGACGCGGCTGCCGGTGCCACCGATCCCGGTCGGGCCCGGTGACGTCGGCCGCGCCTCGGCCGCGTTCCCGCTGGTCGGCCTGGTGGTCGGTGGGCTCGTGCTCGGCGTCTGGGCCGCGACGGCCCCGCTGCTCGGGACCGTGATGGCCGCGATACTCGCGGTCGCGACGGCGGTGGCCGTCACCGGTGCGTTCCACGAGGACGGCCTGGCCGACACCTTCGACGGGTTGTGGGGTGGCTGGGAGCCGCAGCGGCGCATCGAGATCATGCGCGACTCGCGGGTCGGTACCTACGGGGCCTGCGCGCTCGTCCTCTCCCTCGCGCTGCGGGTCGGGCTCCTCGCCCAGCTCGACCTGGCGGCCGCGGCCCGGGCGGTGCTCGTCGGTCACGTGGTCGCCCGCGCGGCGATCCTGGTTCAGATCCGCTGGCTGGAGCCGGTCAGTGACCGTGGCCACGGCGCCCAGGTCGGCGAGCCGGTGGGTCCGTTCGGCGTCGGTGTCGCCGCGACGGTCACCGCGGTGACCTGCGGCGCGGCGCTGGGGGCGTTCGCGGCGGCGCCGCTGCTGGCGGCGATGCTCGGGGTCGCG
>SKTG01000218.1 GCA_007118045.1 Nitriliruptoraceae bacterium | reverse complement strand
TGCGCGCAGCTCCAGGAGCTGGCCTGCACGATCTCGGCCTCCGCGGTGGGCGGGAACCGGCTCAGGTGCTGCGCGTAGTTGGTGACCTGCACGTCGTCGCGGGCGGCGAGCCGGTCGAACGTCGCGGCCAGGCCCATCTCACCGTGCCGGTGGTGGTGGCCGTACGACTCACCATCCGTGGCCACGTTGACCAGCTGTGGTCCGTCACGGTCGCCGAAGCCCTCGAGCAGCCGCTGCTCGAAGCGCTCGGAGGACGCGAGCAGACCCTCGAACGCGATCGCCTGCGAGATGGGACCGTCGTAGAAGAACACGGCGATCGTCCGGCCCGACGGCAGCGTGACGCGGTACGGCTGCGTCGGGTCCACCTGCCCACCGGCCACGTCCCGCCACCCGTCCTCACCGATCGGCCTGACCCTCGCGGCCTGGTAGGGCGAGAGGACCGTGAAGCGGATCCCGGCGTCGGCCAGCTGCTCGAGGGTGTCGTCGTCGACGGCGGTCTCCGCGAGCCACATGCCCTCCGGGGCACGTCCGAAGCGGTGCTCGAAATCGATGACGCCCCAGCGCACCTGCGTGCGCCGGTCACGCGACCCGGTCAGGGGCATGATGGCGTGGCCGTAGACCTGGGCCATCGCCGACCCGTGGCCGCCGAAGCGCTGAGCGCTCCGGACGTCCGCGTCGAGCACGGCCGCGTAGGTCGCCGGGACAGCGTCCTCGAGCCAGGCCAGCAACGTCGGACCCATGTTGAAGCTCAACCAGGCGTAGTTGTTCATCAACCGGATGATGCGGCCGTCACCGTCGAGGATCCTGGCCCGCGTGTTCGGTGAGTAGCACTCGGCTGCGATGCGCTCGTTCCAGTCGTGGAACGGGTAGGCGTCCTCCTGTCGCTCGACGACCTCGAGCCACGGGTTCTCCCGAGGCGGTTGGTAGAAGTGGCCGTGCACGCAGATGAACCGGTCCAAGGCGAGCTCCGTGGCGATGTCGGTCGTGGAGCTGGCGCCCCGCTCCCGCGGCGGTGACTCCAGATTACGCCACGGTTCGGGTGGTCACGGCCGTGCGAGGTGGTCAGTCGGCGGGGACGAAGACCTCGACGCCGAGGGGCGGCAGCGAGAGCACGACCGAGTGGCTGCGACCGTGGATCGGCAGCGGCCGTGCCTGGACACCGCCGTAGTTGCCGACCCCCGAACCGCCGTACTCGACCGCGTCCGAGTTGAAGGCCTCGAGCCACCGTCCGCCGCGGGGGACGCCGATGCGGTAGTTGGTGCGCGGCATCGGCGTGAGGTTGACCACGACGAGCGCCTGACGACCGTCGCGGGCGCGCCGCAGGAAGGACACGATGGACGACTCCCAGTCGGTCGCGTCCACCCACTCGAAGCCGAACGGGTCGCAGTCGCCCTCGTGCAGCGCCGGCTCCGTGTGGTAGAGCCGTGCGAGGTCGCGGACGCAGCGATACAGCTGCGCGTGCGGCCCCTCACCCTCCAGCAGGTGCCAGTCGAGCGAGCGTTCGTGGCTCCACTCCTGCGGCTGACCGAACTCGTTGCCCATGAACAACAGCTTCTTGCCGGGCGTGGTGAACTGGTAGGCGTAGAGCGCGCGCAGGTTGGAGAAGCGCTGCCACTCGTCCCCGGGCATCTTGTTGAGCATGGAGCCCTTGCCGTGCACCACCTCGTCGTGGGACAGGGGCAGGGTGTAGTTCTCCGAGTAGGCGTAGACCGCGCGGAAGGTCAGCTGGTCGTGGTGGTGCTTGCGATGGACCGGGTCACGCTGGAACACCTGGAGGGTGTCGTGCATCCAGCCCATGTCCCACTTGAAGCCGAAGCCGAGTCCACCCACGTAGGTGGGACGTGAGACCATCGGCCAGGAGGTGGACTCCTCCGCGTAGGTCTGCACCTCCGGGAAGCGTTGGAACACCTCGGTGTTGAGCCGGCGTAGGAACTCGATCGCCTCGACGTTCTCGTTGCCGCCCCAACGGTTCGGGATCCACTCGCCCTCCTCGCGCGAGTAGTTGAGGTAGAGCATCGAGGCCACCGCGTCGACCCGGATCCCGTCGACGTGGTACTCCTCGAGCCAGAACAGGGCCGAGGACAGCAGGAAGGCGGTCACCTCCGGCCGGCCGTAGTTGAAGATGTAGCTCGACCAGTCGGGATGGAAGCCCTGGCGGGGGTCCGCGTGCTCGTAGAGGTGCGTGCCGTCGAAGTCGCCCAGCGCCCACTCGTCGGTGGGGAAGTGGCTCGGGACCCAGTCGAGGATGACGCCGATGCCCGCCCGGTGCAGGCGGTCGATCAGGTACTTGAGGTCCTGGGGGGTGCCGTAGCGGCTGGTCGGCGCGAAGAACCCGGTGCACTGGTAGCCCCAGGAGCCGTAGAAGGGGTGCTCCATCACCGGCAGCAGCTCGATGTGGGTGAACCCCAGCCCCGTGACGTGTTCGATCAACGGTTCGGCGATCTCGCGGTAGGACATCGACCGGGCCGTGCCGTCCTCGTCGACGACGCGGCGCCATGACCCCAGGTGGAGCTCGTAGATGCTGATCGGTCCGTCGAGGCGCTGGTGCTCCCCGCGTCCCGCCATCCACTCCGCGTCCTCCCACTCGTAGGAGGTGTCCCACACGATCGAGGAGGTGCGTGGCTGCTCCTCCGCGTGCAGCGCGAACGGGTCGGCCTTGTCGACGGCGTAGTCGCGTACGCCCGACACCACGTGGAACTTGTAGCCGTCGCCGTGCCCGGCCCCCGGGACGAAACCCTCCCAGATACCGGAGCCGCCCCGCAGCTCGAGCCGGCCCTCGGGGGAACGGCGGTCCCAGCCGTTGAACCCGCCGACGACGGTCACCTCCCGGGCGTTGGGTGCCCAGACGGCGAAGTGGGTCCCCGGGACCCCGTCCGCCTCGGTCGGATGAGCGCCGAGGACCTCCCACAGCCGCAGGTGCGTGCCCTCGTTGAACAGGTGGAGGTCCTGATCGCCGATCGGGGACCAGCTCGGTGCGGTCGAGGCCTCGGAGGGCGGTCCCGCGTCGGCGGCGGTCGGCGTGGTGGGGTCGGTGGTGGGGTCGGTGGTGGGGTCGGTGGGCATCGGGATGTCACCTCTCGTGATCGTCGAGTACCTGAGCGATGCCGGCGAGGGGGATGCGGACCCAGTCGGGACGGTTGTTCATCTCGTAACCGAGCTCGTACACGGCCTTCTCCAACAGGAAGGCGTCGAGGAGCACGCGGACCTGGTCCAGTTCGGACGGCACGAAGGGCTGACCACGGGTCGTCTCGAGGTAGCCCTCCAGCAGCGCGGCGCTGGTCCAGTCGAGCCACCAGCCGAGCCAGACCGAGAGTCGATCGTGGCCGGGACCCTCCGGGGCGACGAGGCCTCGCAGCTCCTGCTCGTGCAGGGTAGATGCCGTGGCGTACTGCAGGGACCGCAGCATCCCGGCCACGTCGCGCAACGGCGAGCGCTTCAGCCGCCGTTCGCTCAGCGGCCGCGCCGGCTCGCCCTCCAGGTCGATGATGACGAAGTCCCGGCCGGTGAACAGCACCTGCCCGAGGTGGTAGTCGCCGTGGGTCCGGATGCGTGTCGCGTCGATGGGCGCGTCCGTCAGGCGCCGGACGTGACCCAGGATCTCCTCCTCGCGACCGAGCAGGTCCGCCACGGCTTCACGCAGCTGCTGGTCCGGCAGCTGCCTGGCCCCGCTCTTCGCCGTGCGCAGCCCCATCCGGACGGTGTTGCGCACGGACTGGTAGAGGCTGCGCAGGAACAGGCGCGTCATCGGCTCGGGCGTGAAGGCGGGATCCTCGGTCTCCCCAGCCAGGGCGAGGTGCAGCTCGCCCGTGCGCCGACCGAGCAGGTGCACCAGTTCGAGGTAGGGACCGATCCGTTCGTGGACGGCTTCGGGGATCCCCTTGCTCGCGCGAGCCAGGGCGTCCCCCGTCGCCCGCGGGGTGGGGGTGGTTCCGGCCTCCGGGTCCGAGAGGACGCGCTCGGCGAACCGACCGAGCTCGTCGAGCGCCTGCCGCCACGCGTCGCCCTCGTTCGGCACGAACCGCTGCAGGATCGCCAGCGTTCGTGGTTGCTGGCCATCGGCCGTCTCGACGTCGAGGGTGCCCAGCACCTCCGGTACGTGGTCGAAAGCGGCCAGGTAGCGCCCCACCTCGACGTCCGGGCTGATCCCCGTCTCCAGGCGGCGGAGCACCTTCAGCAGGGCCCGGTCGCCGAACAGCACCGACGAGTTGGACTGTTCGGCCCGCATGGGATGCGGTTCGAGGTCCGCGCCGTCGCGGGTGCGGACGAAGCCGGGCGACCGGTGGCCGACGATCCGGTCGCGGGCACCCTTGTGCGTGCGTTGCTTGGCGATCGTCTCCAGGAGGCGGCGGTTGGCTTCCGCGTCGGTCAGCGCGTCGACGAGCACGCCGGATCGGCCACGACCCCCCTGGCCCTTGACCGTCGCGAGCACCGAGGCGGGACTCGTGCTGAGCAGGCGCTCGGCCTCGTCGCCCTCCGCGAACGTGATGGGAAGGACGTACTCGTCGGCCTCGCCCTCGATGTACTCGACGTGGACGGTGAGCACGTGCAACGTGGGATCGTCCTTCGGGCCGACGCCGATCACGTCCGAGACGGTGAGCTCGCGGACCGTCCGGGCCTTGCCGCCGTACCAGCGTTGACGCTGCAGGACGTCGGGCAGGATCGTCTCCAGACGCCCGCGCCCCGGCCCACGCAGCAGCGCGGTCCAGTCTCCCGAGACGGTCACGGTCGGCGGCGGGGTCTCGTGGTGGCCGACCGTCGGTGCGGCCATGTCGGCGGACGGGCTCAGGGTGGCTCGACCCGGCTCGACCTCGAGGGAGAGCCACAGGTACTGGTAGGGCGCCAACGTGAGCAGGTACGGCTCGCCGTAGATCGGTGGGAAGGTCGACCGGCCCAGCATCTCGACCGGTCGGCGCCCGATGTAGGGGGTCAGGTCGAGCTCGCACGCCTGCGCGTAGCGCGACAGGTTGCCGACCACGAGCACGAGCTCCTCGTGATCCTGGTCGGGTGGGGTCCAGCGTCGGACGAAGGTGAGGACCTTGGCGTTGTCCGGGGTCAGGAACTCGATGTCCCCGCGACCGAAGACCTGGTGGCGACGCCGCAGCGCGATCATGCGCTTCATCCACCACAGCAGGCTGCGCGGGTTGTTCTGCTGCGCCTCGACGTTGACCGACTCGTAGTGGTACTCCGGGTCGATGATGGTCGGCAGGAAGAGGCGCTGCGGGTTCGTCCTGGAGAAGCCGGCGTTGCGGTCGCTGGACCACTGCATCGGGGTCCGGACGCCGTTGCGATCGCCCAGCCAGACGTTGTCGCCCATCCCGATCTCGTCGCCGTAGTAGATGATCGGGGTGCCCGGCAGGCTGAACAGCAGCGAGTTCATCAGCTCGATGACCCGGCGGTCGTTGTGCAGCAGCGGTGCCAGGCGGCGGCGGATGCCGAGGTTGACCCGCATGTCGTGTTCCCGCGCGTACGCGCGGTACATGTAGTCCCGCTCCTCGTCCGTGACCATCTCGAGCGTCAGCTCGTCGTGGTTGCGCAGGAAGATGCCCCACTGGCTCTCCTCGGGGATCTCCGGCGTCTGCTGGAGGATGTCGAGGACGGGGAAGCGGTCCTCCTGCGCCACCGCCATGAACAGGCGCGGCATCAGGGGGAAGTGGAAGTTCATGTGGCACTCGTCGCCGTCGCCGAAGTAGGCGGCGGCGTCCTCCGGCCACTGGTTGGCCTCTGCGAGGAACATGCGGTCCGGGTGCCGGTCGAGGTGGGCTCGCAGCTCCTTGAGGAACTCGTGGGTCTCGGGCAGGTTCTCCCCGTTGGTCCCCTCGCGCACGAACAGGTACGGGATCGCGTCGAGGCGCATCCCGTCGACGCCCGTCTCGACCCAGAAGTCGAGGACGTCCTTCACCGCCTGCCGGACCGCCGGGTTGTCGTAGTTGAGGTCCGGCTGGTGGTGGAAGAACCGGTGCCAGTAGTACTGCCTGGCCTCGCCGTGCCACTGCCAGTTTGAGCTCTCGAAGTCCTCGAAGATGATGCGGACGTCCGGCCACTGGTCGGGACTGTCGCTCCAGACGTAGAAGTCGCGCTCCGTGCTGCCCTTGGGCGCCTTCACGGCACGTTTGAACCAGGCGTGCTGGTCCGAGGTGTGGTTGATGACGAGCTCGGTGATCACCTTCAGCCCGCGCGCGTGCGCTTCCCGGACGAAGCGCTTGAACTGGCGCATCGTGCCGTAGTCCGGGTTGATCGCCGTGTAGTCGGCGATGTCGTACCCGTCGTCACGCAGCGGCGAGGGATAGAACGGCAGTACCCACAGCGCGGTGACCCCGAGGTCCTGCAGGTAGTCGAGCTTGCTCGTCAGCCCGGCGAAGTCCCCGATCCCGTCGTCGTTGGAGTCGAAGAACGAGCGCACGTGCAGCTCGTAGATGATGGCGTCCTTGTACCAGTCGGCGCCAGCGTCCCGATCTGGGGTGTTCATCGTGCCCTCGGCTGCATCTCGTCGGACGGCGTGCTGCGGGTCAGTCGCCCTGGTCGAAGTCCGCCTCCGTGCGACGGTGGCTGCGGACCTCGAAGACGTGCGCGGGGGCGACGTGCGGGTGCAGCTCCACGTAGTTGTCCGAACCCTGCCAGGTGAACGTGGCGCCACCGAACAGGTCGTGGACCTCGAACGGCTCGTGCGGGTCGACACCGAGCGCCTCGAGGTCGAGCCACGTGGTCGCGGACTGTGGCCAGTACGGGTCGAGGTTGACGATCACCAGGATCGTGTCGTGGCCGGTGGGATCCGTCTTCGAGTAGGCGATCAGGTGGTCGTTGTGGATCTCGTGGAACGTCAGCGTGCGATCCTGCTGCAACGCCGGGTGCTCGCGACGGATCGAGTTGATCAGCGCGATCACCTCGGCGAGGGGGTTGTGCTCGTCGGCGGCCCAGCGCTTGATCTCGTACTTCTCGTTGTCGAGGTACTCCTCGGCCCCGGGCCGGTTCTGCGACCACATCAGCTCGAAGGCCGGTCCGTACATGCCGTAATTGGCGGTCAGCGTCGCCGCGAGCACCAGCCGCTGCACGTACATCGGCCAGCCGCCGTGCTGCAGCTGGTCGGTGAGGATGTCGGGCGTGTTCGGCCACGAGTTCGGCCGGAAGAAGTCGGCGACCTCGGTGTGGAACAGCTCCCGGTAGTAGGCCTCGATCTCCGCCTTGTGGCGACGCCACGTGAAGTAGGTGTAGGAGTGGGTGAACCCGCGCATCGCCAGCTCGTACATCACCTTGGGCCGGGTGAAGGCCTCCGAGAGGAAGATGGCGTCCGGGTACTCGCTCTTGAGCTCCCCGAGACACCACTCCCAGAACGGGAACGACTTCGTGTGCGGGTTGTCGACCCGGAAGATGCGTACGCCCTCGGCGAGCCAGTGCTCGAAGATCGAGCGCAGCTCGTTCCAGAGGCCCTCGGGGTCCGAGGTCTCGAAGTCGAAGGGGTAGATGTCCTGGTACTTCTTCGGAGGGTTCTCCGCGTACTGGATCGTGCCGTCCGGTCGCTGCCGGAACCACTCGGGGTGCTCGGTGACGTAGGGATGGTCCGCCGAGCACTGGAAGGCGATGTCCAGCGCCAGTTCCATGCCGTGGTCCTCGCAGGCGCGCACCAGCGCCCGGAGGTCCTCGATCGTGCCGAGCTGCGGGTGGATGCTCTTGTGGCCACCCTCGGCCGAGCCGATGGCCCACGGCGAGCCCGGATCGTCCGGTCCGGCGTGCACCACGTTGTTGCGGCCCTTGCGGTGGGTCGTGCCGATGGGATGGATCGGCGGCAGGTAGAGCACGTCGAAGCCCATGCGCTCGACGTGGTCGAGACGGTCGATGACGTCCCGGAACGTGCCGTGGGTGTCCGGCTCGGTCGAGGCCGAGCGGGGGAAGAGCTCGTACCAGGTGGAGAAGCCGGCGCGTGGACGGTCCACCTCGAGGTCGAGGACCCGACGGAACGTGGTCTTGTTGGCCCGGGGGTCGAGCTCGCGCGCGAGCAGGGCGACCTCCTCGGAGAGGCCGGCCTCGATCCGGGCCGCCAGCGGCAGGTCGACGTCGGTCAGCGCGGTCACCGCCTCCTCGAGCCGCCGCCGCGACGACCCCTTCGCCCGCTCCACGAGCGCACCGAGCAGCTCGGCGCCGACGGCGAGATCGACGGCCTCGACCGCGTCGGCCTCGGCCTTCTTGCCGAGGTCGCGGCGCCAGGTCGCCACGTGGTCGACCCACGCGTCGACGGTGAAGCGGTGACGCCCGAGCGTCTCCGGCGTGAAGGTCGCGGTCCACCGGTCGTTGATGTCGTGGCCGAGGGGGACCTCCGTCCAGCCCCGACGACCTTCCGGCTTGTGGCGCACCACGGCCCCGAGGACCTCGTGGGAGTCACAGACGAGGTCGGCCGTGACCTGGACCGGCTGGCCGACGATGCCCTTGGCCGGGAACCGGCCGTCGAGGACGGACGGTCGGACCCGTTGGATGCTCACCCGTTCCCGCGTCGTCACGTGCCTCTCCTGCTGGTCCGGCCATCGGCCCGGTGGACCGTAGTGTGCGAGCCGGGACGATGCCCCCGAGCCCCGTCCGTCGGACGGCTACCGTCGCGTCCGCGACGGACGCGACGGACGAGGAGCGCCGTGAGTGGTACCGCGACCGTGCTCCTCGGGCAGTTCACCGAGGAGCACGCCGAACGCATCGTCGAACGGCTCGAGGAGGCCGGGATCGTCTGGTGGGTCAAGCGGACCAGCGGCCTGAGCCGGATCCTCTTCGCCGGCGACTGGGGTACCCGGGTCTTCGTGGACGAGGCGCGGGGTCAGGAGGCGGCGGCGATCGTCCGCGAGGTGGTCGGGGACTGACCCTCCTGCGACACCGACCCGCCGTCCCCGCGGGTGAGGACCGTGAGCTCCGCCCGGTCGCGCCCGCCCCGCTTCGCCACGTAGAGGGCCCGGTCCGCGGTCGGGAACAGCCGCTGCTCCGGCCCCTCGGCGGCGGCGAGCCCGATCGACACGCGCAACGCGAGGGCCGGGTGCAGACGTTCCCAGTCGTGCTGGCGGACCACCTCGAGCAGCCGGTCGCCGAGCGCGGTGGCTTCCGCGGGGGCGCACCCCGGGGCGACGATCACGAACTCGTCGCCCCCGTACCGGCCGACCAGGTCCTCGTCACGGACCGCGGCGCGCAGGACCGCGGACAGCTCCCGGAGCACGGCGTCGCCGACCTCGTGGCCGAGCCGGTCGTTGACCGCCTTGAAGCCGTCGACGTCGAGGTAGGCCACCGTCGACCACCGGTCGACGTCGGTCTCGAGCAGCGCGGCTCGTTCCCGGTCGATGCGTCGCCGGTTGGCCGTCCCGGTCAACGGATCCTCGAGCGAGGAGCGTTCGACCCGCTCGTGCTCCCGTCGCAGGCGTCCGATCCGCAGGCGGTCCTGGGCGGCCTCGCGACGTCGCAGGCGCAGCTCCCACACCTGCTCGGTCATCGACCGCGCGTAGCGCCAGACATCGCGCAGACCGGCGCTTCCCGGGTCGGCCAGGACCGCCGTCCTGGCCCGCTCCCAGAGCAGCAGGGCATGCACCGAGCGGCCCTCGACGGCGTGGACGAGCTCGAGCCCCAGGGCCACCTGCTCGCGTGCTCCGTCGAGGTCACCTTCGTCGGCCAGCCGGTGCGCGAGCGCGAACCGGACGTAGCTCAACGGTTCGGGACCGCACCGTTCGGCCCACTCCGCCACCTCCCGGAGCCCGCGCGAGGTCGGGATGACCTCCCGCAGCAGATCCGCGAACAGGCACATGGCGCCGACCTCGTCCTGCACCGGCGTGCCCTCCACCTCGTGGTGTCGGTCGCCCTGCGCCATCGCGGCCTCCAACCGGTCGCGGGCGCCCGTCGCGTCACCCGTGCGCTCGAGCTCGAGCGCCCACGACGCCTGGTTCTGCATCCGGTTGTGCACGAGCGTCGCCCGCGTCCACCGGTCACCGGCACGCGCCGAGACCGCCGCGAGGCGGCCGTAGGTGCGCTCGCTGTCCTCGAACAGCGCGAGACGCGAGTACGTGATCGCGAGCCCGTTGAGGGCGATGGCCAGCTCGAGGCTCGCCGGCTCGTCGTCGATCAGCAGCTCGGCCTCGACGAGCTCGCCCAGCGCCAGGTCCTCGTGACCGCCCGCGAGGTGGACCCGTGCGAGGTACTGACGTCCGGTGCTCTCCCACGCCGTCAGACCGGCTCGCGCGGCACGGGTCACCATCGCGGTCGCCGAGTCCCGGGCCAGCCCGAGGTCCTCGGCGACGGACGCGGCGGCCAGACGGACGTAGAGGGCCGCGCACTCGCCGCCGCGGTCGCCGGCCTCCCGGCTCCTCGCCAGCAACACCGCGGCCGCGGGGAGGACGTCCTCGCCCGCGTACAGCCGGGGCAGCAGGTCGCGTGCCTCGCGGAGCACGTCGCCGAGCCCGGCCCGCCCCG
>SKTG01000354.1 GCA_007118045.1 Nitriliruptoraceae bacterium | reverse complement strand
TCGCCGCGGCGCGTCTCGCCGGGTACTGACCCGCCCGCGGAAGCCCCGAGGCAGCCGCCCCCCTCGCGAGCGGCGGATGGGGGTCGCGCCGGCACCCTCCGGTACCGTCGAGGTGCACGGGGGAGGGAGCGGGCACACGTCGTCGGCAGGGGTCGACCGGCCCGGGACCGCGCTCCCGGCGGACCAGATGGGCGGGAGCGCACCGGAGGCGAGCGTGGGGAGCGAGGAGCCAACGCCGGCGGCCGGCGAGCCACCCGAGCCGTCGGCCGCGGATCTCGAGGGTCTCGACCGGTCCGCGATCGACGAGCTGGGCAGCTACATCCGCGCCCAACGCGAGTCCGCCCGGCTGTCGCTGCGCAAGCTGGCCAAGATCGCCGGGGTCAGCAACCCGTACCTCTCCCAGATCGAACGTGGGCTGCGCAAGCCCTCGGCGGAGATCCTGCAGGCCATCGCCAAGGCCCTGGAGATCTCCTCGGAGACGCTCTACGTCAAGGCCGGCATCCTCGAGGAGCGTGAGCACGAGCTCGACGTCGAGGAGGCCGTCGCCCAGGACCCCCACCTCACCGACGCCCAGCGGCAGGCGTTGCTCGAGATGTACCGCTCGTTCCGACGCCTCTCGGAGCTGCAGCCCACGGCTCGCAGCAAGCGTCGGGTCCTGCTCGACGCCGTCACGACGGGCGGGGTCGACGACGCGGCGGTCCGTGCGGCGTCGGCGCGGGAGGAGGACGGCTCCGTCTGACGGCCCGTCCACCGTGGCCGGTGGCTCCGGAGGTGGATGGCCGTGGGCTCCGCAGGTCCGGTGCGACGACCCGTCCGCACAGCCGGAGCGGCGTCCCATCGGACACTCGGGCCCGCGTCTGCGGACCCGGCGGTCCGACCAGCCGCGGTGAGCGCCACGGGTCGTTGCATCGCCTACCATCTGACCGAGCTGCCGGCCCCGCCGTCCGCTGTGACGCGCGGACCCGTGTCCTCCCCCGCCGGCCGCTTCCGACCGTGACCCGTGATCCGGGCTGCGGCAGCCACCCCCTTCCCCCTGTGAGGCGACACGTGACCGAGCTGCGCACGCACCCGGGTGCCCCGGACGCCGACGTGCGGACCGAATGGGAGCTGCTCCTCGAGGAGGACCCCGCGGCGACCATCTTCCAGGGTCCGCGGTACCTGCGCCGCTGGCAGGAGACGCTGGGATGCGGGACGCCGACGCGTGTGCACACGGTCCACCGTGACGGCCGCATGATCGGCGTGATCCCCGACGCGAACCACCGGTCCGGGAGCCCGAACGGGCCCGAGGAGATCCGTCGCTTCCAGGGCGGCACCGAGGTGACCGACTACCTCGGACCCGTCAGCCGACCAGAGGACCGCGTCGACGTCGCGGCTGCCTACGTCGGCAACCTCGCGTCCGACGTCGACTGGGACGAGTTCGTGGCCGGTGGCCTCGCCGCGGACAGCGGCTGGCCCGACGCCTTCCGCCTGGCCGTGGACGCGGCCGGGCTCAGGCTGCTGGACGACCGGGTCGAGGACGTGTGTCCCCGGGTCCAGCTCCCGCGGGACCACGACACCTACCTGGACGCTCTGCCCGGCAAGTCCCGGCAGGAGCTGACCCGCAAGACCCGCAAGCTCGCCCGCGACGCCGGGGAGCTCGAGCTGATCGAGGTACCACCGGCCGAGATCCGGGGTCGGCTCGAGGCGTTCCTCGACCAGGCGGAGGAGAGCTCGCCCGAGAAGGGTGGCTTCTTCGGTCGCCAGGAGATGCAGGCGTGGTTCGCGGCCCTCGCCGACGAGTTCGTCGACGACGGAGCCTTCCGGTTGCACGAGCTGCACGTCGGCGGGTTGACCGCGGCCTCGACCGTGTCCCTGGTGAGGCGTGGCGAGTGGGGGTTGTACAACTCCGCGTTCGACCCGGCGCTCGGGTCGTTGGCGCCGGGCGTGGTCATCGTCGGGCTCCTGATCGAGCGCGCGATCGAGGAGGGCATCGCGGTCTTCGACCTGCTGCGCGGCGACGAGGCGTACAAGTACCGCTTCGGGGCCCAGGATCGTGAGCTGCGCCGCCTCACCGTCGTGCGGTCCTGACATGACCGCGCTCTCGAACGGACCGAGCGCCGTCGCCGCGACCCCGGGTGTCCGCCGGGTCGGGCTGATCAGCGTGCACACCTCGCCGTTGGACCGCCCCGGTACCGGCGACGGCGGGGGCCTCAACGTCTACGTACGGGAGGTCGCCGAGCGGATGGCGGCGGTCGGTGTCGACGTGGACGTGTTCACCCGCCGGAGCCACCCGGACCAGCCCGACACCGTCCGGCCGGCTCCCGGGGTGGCGGTCCACCACCTCGATGCGGGTCCGGCCCGGGCCCTCGATCGCGACGAGCTCGCGAACCAGCTGTGCGCGTTCGCGCTCGCGTTGCAGCGTCACGCGACGGCGGGCAGCCACGACGTGCTGCACGCGCACTACTGGCTCTCCGGCTGGGTGGGCCGACGGGTCGCCGAGCGCACCGGGACCCCGCTGGTGCAGACCTTCCACACGTTGGGCGTGCTCAAGAACGCGACCCTGGCCCCGGGTGACCGACCGGAGCCGCCGCTGCGCCTGGCCGCCGAGGAACGGGTGGCGCGAGCCGCCGACCGCATCCTCGTGCTCACCTGCGGTGAGGCGCGGCTGCTGCACCGTGCGTACGGGCTGTCGGGCGCCAAACTGGACGTGGTGCCGGCCGGCGTCGACCTGGGCCGCTTCCATCCCGGACCGGAGGTCGGGGGCGACGACCAGGAGCCCGGACGGTCGGATCCGGCTGCGGCATCCGCCGAGCTGCTGTTCGTCGGTCGGCTCCAGCCGCTGAAGGGACCGGACGTCGCCGTGCGCACGCTGGCCGCCGTGCGGCGCCAGCTGCCCGGCACGACGCTGCGAATCGTCGGGGGTGCGTCGGGGAGCGGCCAGGGCCGGAGCGGGCCGGATCAACTGCGTGCCCTGGCCCGTGAGCTCGGGGTGGCGGACGCGGTGACGATCGAGGATGCGGTGGACCAACCGGCGCTGGCGCAGCGGTACCGGGCGGCGTCGGTGCTGCTCGCGCCCTCCCGCAGCGAGACCTTCGGTCTCGCCGCACTCGAGGCGCAGGCATGTGGCACGCCGGTGGTCGCCGCCGACGTCCCCGGGCTCGAGTCGGTCGTCGGCCGGGGTGGCACGCTGGTGCCCGGCCACGACCCGATCGATCACGCCGCTGCCGTGCTCAGCTACCTGCGGGACCCGGCCCTACGGGAAGCGGCCGCCCACGCGGGTCTCGCGGCCGCTCGCGCGGCCTCGTGGGACCACACGGTCCAGCGGTCGCTGGCCGCGTACGAGGACGTGGTGGCCGAGCGGCGACGGGCGGCGGACGAGCTCCCCGCCCTCGTGGGCTGACGTCGCTCGCGGGCGGCGGACGGTCGCGGTCGGCACCGGCCGTCCCGGGTCACCCCTGGTGTGGGTAGCGCCAGTCGGTGGGTGCGACGCTGGTCTCCTTGATCGCACGGGGAGAGACCCAGCGCATCATGTTCAGCACGGAGCCGGCTTTGTCGTTGGTGCCGGAGCGGCGGGCACCACCGAACGGCTGGCGTCCGACGACCGAGCCGGTGGGCTTGTCGTTGACGTAGAAGTTCCCGGCCGCCTGACGGAGCGCCTCCGTGGCATGCAGCGCCGCCGCGCGGTCGTCGGCGAAGACCGCCCCCGTGAGGGCGTAGTCGGTGGCCGCGTCGACCTCACCGAGCACGGCCTCGTAGTCCGCGTCCTCGTAGACGTGGATCGTGAGGATCGGACCGAACAGCTCGGTGACCATCGTGGAGGACCGCGGGTCGTCGGTGACCAGCACCGTGGGCGGCACGAACCAGCCGTCCCGATCGTCGAGGTCGCCGCCGACGAGCAGCTCGGCCCCCTCGTCGGTGGCCCTGGCGATCGCGTCCCGATGCTTGGCGAACGCCGCGCCGTCGATCACGGCGCCCATGAAGGTCGACAGGTCCGAGCCGACGTCACCGATCGTCAGCTCCGAGGTGGTCTCCGCGATGCGGTCGCGCAACCGTGGCCACAGGCTGCGTGGCAGGTAGGCCCGGGAGGCGGCCGAACACTTCTGCCCCTGGAACTCGAACGCTCCCCTGGCCAACGCGATCACGAGGCGATCGAGGTGGGCGGACGGGTGTGCCACGACGAAGTCCTTGCCGCCGGACTCGCCCACGATGCGCGGGAACGAGCGGTAGCGCGAGACGTTGCCGCCGATCTGGCCGAAGAGCGAGGAGAGCACGGCCTCCGAGCCGGTGAAGTGCAGCCCGGCGAAGCGCGGGTCGGCGGTGGCGACCTCGGCCGCGAGCGCGCCGTCGCCGTGGACGAGGTTGATGACCCCGTCGGGCAGGCCGGCCGCCTCGAGCACGTCCATCGTCACCTGGGCCGCGAGGGCCTGCTTCTCGGACGGCTTCCACACCACCGTGTTCCCGACGATCGCCGGCGCGGTCGGCAGGTTCCCCGCGATCGCCGTGAAGTTGAAGGGCGTGATCGCCAGCACGAAGCCGTCGAGCGGACGGTGGTCGACCCGGTTCCACTCGCCGTCGACCGACGTCGGCTGTTCCGCGTAGAGCTTCTCCGCGTAGGCCACGTTGAAGCGAAGGAAGTCGATCAGTTCGCAGGCGGCGTCGATCTCGGCCTGTTGCACCGACTTGGACTGGCCGAGGATCGTCGCCGCGTTGATGCGGTCCCGTTCGGGCCCGGCCAGCAGGTCGGCAGCGCGCAGGAAGATGGCGGCGCGCTGCTCGAAGGGCATGCGCGCCCAGTCGGCCTTGGCCGCGCTCGCCGCCTCGATCGCGCGCTTGACCTCGTCGGCTCCGGCCGCGTGCACGGAGGCGAGCTCGAGGTCGTGCCGGTGCGGGGCACGCTGGACGAAGGTGTCACCGGTGTGCACCCGCTCGCCGGCGATCACGCACGGCAGCTCGGCGGTCTCCCCGGCCATCGAGGCGATCGCGGTCTCCAGCGTGGCGCGCTCGGGGCTGCCAGGGGCGTAGCCCTGGACCGGCTCGTTGCTCGGGACGGGGACGCGGAAGGTGCCGTCGCTCACGGTCGGACTCCTGTGGTGTCGTGCTGCGGGGTCAACGGATCCGGCGGTCGGCCGGCCGCGGTCACCAGGTCTGTTCGGTGCCCGCCTCGGCGGGCCGGTCGGTGCGATCGGGACGGCCGGCGGCGAGCAGCGACCGGAGGAAGAACGTCATGTTCGCCGGCCGTTCCGCCAGACGTCGAGTGAAGTAGGCGTACCACTGGCTGCCGAAGGGCAGGTAGATGCGCAGCCGGTACCCGTCCGCGACGAGGGCTCGTTGCATGTCCTCACGGACGCCGTAGAGCATCTGGAACTCGTACGTGTGGCGTTCGCGGCCCAGCACGGCGGCCTCCCGCTTGATCGCCGCGACCAACCGGTGGTCGTGCGTCGCGAACCGGGGCTCCGCCGCCTCACGGAGCAGGTAGCGAGCATCGTCGAGGTAGGCCCGGTCGACGGTGGCGGCCTGCTGGTGAGCCAGGTGCGCCGGCTCGGCGTAGGCGCCCTTGCACAGGCGCAGGCTCGCACCCAGACGGGTGAGCCTTCGGACGTCCTCGGGCGTGCGGTGCAGGTAGGCCTGGACGGCGCAGCCGACGTTCACCGACCCGAGGGCGTGGGCCTCCTCGACGAGCTGGACGGTCGCCTCGGTGACGGTGTGGTCCTCCATGTCGAGGGTCACGTGCACCCCCACGGCGGCCGCGCGCTTGGCGAGGTCCTCGACGAGGCCGGCACAGCCGTCGCGGTCGACCAGCAGGCCGAGCTGCGTCGGCTTGACGGAGACCCCCGCGGGCAGACCGGCCTCACCGACGCGCTCGAGCACGTCCCGGTACACCGCGGCGGCCTGTTCCGCCTGCTCCATCGAATCCACGAACTCGCCCACGTGGTCCAGCGTGAGATCCATGCCCTCGGCGGCGAGGGCTCGCGCGACCGTCACGCCGGCTTCGACGGTCTCCCCGGCGACGTAGCGCTCCACGACCGAGTTCACGGTCGCGCTCCCCCGGGCGGACTCGGCGAGGAACTCGCTGTCCGCCGCCCGTAGCAGCAACCAACGCAGCATCGAGGTCTCCTGACGGTCGCCTGGTGCGACGCACCCGGCATGCAAGCCGATGGCCGGCCGTGCCGCTGGCTCGATGCCGTGAGCGCTCGCGGCGGACCGTCACGTGTCCCTGCACGGCATCCGGCCCGACGGCGTAGCGTGGGGTCGGTGCGGAGACGCCGGCCGGGGAGGACGCGACGTGCGCGACGAGGTGGCCGAGCTGCTGCGCTCGGTCCTGAGCGACGCGGGGCTCGAGGTCACCGAGATCGACGACCACCGCGTGATGACGATGCTCAGCGGCGAGTGGAAGCGCACGATCCCGGTCCTGTTCGACCTCGACGAGCGGTCGTTGAAGGTCTCGTCGCTGTTCTCGGGCGCCCCCGACGAGGGGCACGAGGCCGTGTACCGGGTCCTGCTGCAACGCAACCAGCGCTCGGGACCGGTGCACTTCGCGCTCGACGACGAGGGCGACCTCGTGCTACTCGGCAGCCTGCCGTTGGACGCCGTGGACGAGCAGCGCCTCGACGGGTTGCTCGGGGCCCTGCTCAGCGTCGCCGACGAGACCTTCAACCAGGTCCTGCGGACCGGCTTCGCGTCCTACCTCGCAGCCGAGCAGCGATGGCGAGCGAAGGTGGGGCTGGCGCCCAACCCGGTCGGGACCCCGGTCCCGCCCGAGGGGGCAGCCGACGGGGCGGCCGACGACGCGCCGTCGTAGCATCGTCGCTGCCACGGACGAGGAGAACCCACTGGACGGCACCCTGGCCATCATCGGGGCGGGACGCATCGGCGAAGCCCTGCTGCGCGGGCTGCTGCGCTCGACCTGGATCGAACCGCACCAGGTGGTGTGCACGGCGCGGCGCGAGGAGCGCTGCGCGGAGCTCGAGCGGGACCACGGCGTCAAGGCCACCACCGACAACCGGGCGGCCGTCGAGGCTGCCGACGTGGTGCTGGTCGCACTGAAGCCGCAGGTCCTGCTCGACGCCGTCAGCGCCGTCGGCGACGCCTTCCGGCCCGGCCAGACCGTCATCTCGGTCGCCGCCGGGACGACCACCGCTGCGATCCAGGCGGCGATCCCCGGCGAGATCCCCGTGGTGCGGGTCATGACCAACACGCCGGTGCAGGTCGACGCCGCGATGTCGGTCGTGGCCGCGGGCACCCACGCGGGCGAACGCGACCTGGCCGTTGCCGAGGCGATCCTGAGCCACGTCGGCAGCGTGATCCGGATGGGCGAGGAGCACCTCAACGCCGTCACGGCGCTGTCGGGTTCCGGTCCCGCCTACTTCTTCCTGCTCGCGGAGGCCATGATCGACGCCGGCATCCTGCTCGGGCTGCCGCGGGACGTCTCGACGGAGCTGATCGTGCAGACCATGGTCGGCAGCGCGAAGATGCTGCGGGAGAGCGGCCTGCACCCGGTCGAGCTGCGCGAGATGGTGACCTCGCCGGGTGGGACCACCATCTCGGCCATCCGCGAGCTCGAGCGGTCGCGGGTCCGGGCGGCCTTCCTGGACGCGATCGAGGCGGCGCAGCTGCGGGGCGAGGAGCTGGCCAGGGGACGCTGAGAGGCCGAGCGTGGGACGGGCGGGCCCCGCCGGGGCGGCATCTGCCCACGGCGACGGCGCCGTACCCTGGAGGTCGACGTCGCCTGGCGTCCTCGTCACCTCCCGAGGTCCGTGTGGCTCCCTCGCGCATCCTGACCACCGCGGCGCTCTGCGCGGTGCTCGCCGCCGCGTGCACGGGGGACGACGAACCCGAGCTCGGCTTCGCCGAGGTGGATCGGGCCGAGGTCGTCGAGACCGTCGCGGCCGCTGCGGTGCTCGAGCCCCGCGAACGCGTGACGGTGAGCGCGCAGGTCGGTGGCGAGGTCGCGGAGCTGCTCGTCGGGGACGGTGACGTGGTCGAGGCCGGGGACGAGCTGGTGCGTCTGAGCTCCGAGAGCCTCGACCAGCAGGTGGAGCAGGCCGAGACGGCCGTGGAGACGGCCGAGGAGCTGGGCTCGGTGGATGCCGCGGCAGCGCCCGACCTCGGAGCGGTGATCGCGCCCTTCCAGCGGCAGTTCGACACCGTGCTGCCGGAGCTGGTCGGCGCCCTCGACGAGCAGGTGGCCGCCGCCGAGTCGGCCCTCGAGACGGCGATCCTCCAGGTCGTGGAGGCCAGCGAGGCGGCCGACGAGCTCCGCGCCGAGGTGGTCGTGGCCCTCGAGGAGCGCGACGTCCTCGGGCTGGTCGACGAGCTCGACCTCGACGAGCTACCGGAGGGTCCGCGCAGCGGAGCAGCCCTCGACGCCCTGAGCGAGGCGCAGGAGGCGACGGAGCGGGCGCGCGGGCAGCTCGCCGTGACGCGGTCCGAGTTCCGCCAGGCCTCCGAGGAGCTGGCGGCGGCGGAGCGTCAGCTCGAGGAGCAGGCGGGCGCCTCGCAGCAGGCGCAGGCCGCGGCGGTGGCCGGCCAGGTCGAACAGGCCGAGCGCGCCCTCGAGATCACGCGCGCCCGGCTCGACGACCTGGTGATCGAGGCGCCGATCGACGGGGTCGTCGAGCTGGTCCGCGGCGGGGGCGGGGGCGGGGTGCCCGACCTCGGAGACCTCGGTGGCCTCGACGGGGACGCGGGCGACGTCGAGGGGTTGCTCGGTGACGGCGCGCCGGGCGAGCTGCTCGGGGACGGCGGGGACGACGGGCCGATCCGGGTCGGCTCGACCGTGGGCGTGGGTCAGCCACTGCTGACGATCTTCGACCTCTCGGGCTTCGCTGCCGCTGCCGAGGTCGACGAGATCGACGTGGTCGACGTCGAGCCCGGCCAGCCCGTCGAGATCGTGCTGGACGCGTTCCCCGGCGAGACCCTCGTCGGCGAGGTCGAGCGCATCGGGCTGGCGCCGCGCAGCGACGCCGCGGGCGGGGCGCTCTACCCGGTCGGCATCGAGGTGATCGAGGTGCCCGACGGTGTGGAGCCACGGGTCGGGCTGACGGCGGCCACGGAGATCGAGGTGGCCCGCGTCGACGGGGAGCTGGTGGTTCCCACCTCGGCGTTGCTGCGGCGGGGCGAGGGGGAGGTCGTACACGTGGTGCGGGACGGCGTGGCCGTCGAGGAACCGGTCACCCTGCTCGCCATCGGCGACGAGGACGCGGCCGTCGACGGTGACCTCGAGCCCGGCGAGACCGTCATCACGACCGGCGTGGAACTGGTCTCCGACGGCGACGAGGTCGAGGGGTGACGGGGCCCGCCCCCCTGCTCGTCGCGGATGCCGTCGAACGCACCTACTCGCTCGGCAAGGACGTCACCGTGCCGGCCCTGCGGGGGGTCTCGTTCGCCGTCGACCGCGGTGACTACGTCGCGATCGTCGGCGCATCCGGGTCCGGCAAGTCCACGTTGTTGAACCTGCTGGGGGCCCTCGACCGGCCGACCGCCGGCCACGTCCGCTACGAGGGGCGGGACGTGCGCGATCTCGACGACGGCGAGCTCGCCGAGCTGCGCAACACCCGGATCGGTTTCGTCTTCCAGTCGTTCCAGCTGCTGCCGCGCATGACCGCCCGCGACAACGTGGCTCTGCCGCTGGTGTACGCCTCCACCGCGCCACGCCAGCGACGCGCGCGAGCGGAGGCGGCGCTCGAGAGCGTCGGCCTCGCCGACCGGATGGAGCATCGGCCGACGGAGCTCTCCGGCGGGCAGCAGCAGCGTGTCGCGATCGCGCGGGCGCTGGTGACCGAGCCCGCTCTGGTGCTGGCGGACGAACCGACCGGCAACCTCGACACCGTGACCGGTGAGGAGATCATGCGCCTGCTCGAACGGCTGCAGGCGGAACGGGGCACGGCGCTGGTGGTGATCACCCACGAACGGGGGATCGCCGCTCGTGCCTCCCGGCTCATCGAGCTGCGCGACGGCCGCGTCGTCCCCGACGCGGCGGCCAGGTCCGGCCGATGAGCCTCCGGGAGGCTTTCCGCGTCGCGATGCAGGCGCTGCTCGGCAACCGGCTGCGTTCAGCGTTGACCACGCTCGGTGTCCTGATCGGGGTCATGTCGGTGGTGCTGCTGGTGGCCATCGGGCAGGGGGCCAGGACCGAGATCACCGGGGCGATCGAGGGGCTCGGCTCCAACCTGCTGTTCGCGCTCCCGGGTGACGGGGACTTCGGACAGGGCCCGACACGCAGCCGGTTCGAGATCGAGGACGTCGAACGCCTCGATCGTGAACTGCTCGGCGAGGAGCCACGGGTCGCGGGCTCCACGGTGGGTGCCGAACCGCTCCAGGCCGACGGGACACGCCGTAACGCGACGGTTCACGCCGTGACCGCCGCGTACCCGCAGGTGCTCGCGCGGGAGATCGCTCGCGGCCAGGCCTTCACCGAGTCGGACGTGGTGACCTCCCGGCGCGTCGCCGTCCTCGGGG
>SKTG01000369.1 GCA_007118045.1 Nitriliruptoraceae bacterium | reverse complement strand
GTACGCACGCGCCGTGGCCGCTCGCCGGCGCGGGTGAGCGGGCCGGCGCGGCGGGACCCTCGGTCACCCCGAGTCCGGTCACCCCGAGTCCGGTCACCCCGAGTCGGCCCAGCAGCCGTGATCGTCGTCGCCTAAGGAGTGCCGCCCTTGCGGCCCCGGGAGCCGGTGACCGCCCCGATGACCAGCAGGATGACGCTGATGATAAGCAGCCACATCAGTCCCTCGACGAGGAGGCCGATGCCGCCGAAGACCAGCGCCAGGATGATGAGCAGGATGACGATGCCCATGTGCACACCTCGGTGGGGTCGTGTTGGGTGGTGTCGCGTCGGTGGTGTCGTGTTCGGTCGTCTCGAGTCGTAGGCGAGCCTAAGCGGCCGGTGCTGCCCACGGCGACGACGAAGGGTCGTTCGTCCGAGGGGTCACCGCCGCGCGCCCGTCGCGAGCCGGATCGCGAGCGGGCGAGATGTACGTACTATAATGTACGGACATATGCTCCACGGTGGCTCGTGGACCGCGGATCCCTGGCGGCTGAGACCCGCCCGAGTCGAGACCCGCCCGAGGAGGACCGGATGCGCCGAGGTAACGGCCGCGTGGTGCCGGATGGGCCGGGCGGTGGCCGGCGTTCCGACCGACCCGAGGGTTGCCACCGACCCAAGGGTTGCCACCGACCCGAGGGTCTCCACCCACCTGCGGGTTGCCATCGACCCGAGGATCTCCACCCACCTGCGGGTTGCCACCGACCCGCGGCTTGTCACCGACCCGAGGGTTGCCACCGATCCGTGGGTCTCCGCCGACCCGGGGCCGGGCCATGACGTCCGTGAGCAGGAGCGGCCAGCGGGGCAACGGGCGACGGACGTCCTGGCTCGATCGTCGTCTCCCGTTGGTGCGGTGGGTCCGGGAGGCGGACGCGGCGTCCTACCGCCACGACGTGCTCGCGGGGCTGACGGTCGCCGCCATGCTCGTGCCGCAGGGCATGGCCTACGCGGCCCTGGCCGGCATGCCGCCGGTGACGGGGCTCTACGCCTCGGTCGTGCCGTTGGTGGTCTACGCGCTGCTCGGCACCTCAGGGCAGCTCGCGGTGGGGCCCGTGGCGATCGTGTCGTTGCTCACCGCCTCGACGCTGGCTCCCCTCGCGGACGGGGATCCCGGGACCTACGTCGCGCTCGCCGGGATGCTGGCGGTGCTCGTCGGTGCCATCCAGCTCACGCTCGGCCTGCTGCGTGCGGGGCGGCTCACCAGCCTGCTCTCACACCCGGTGGTCAGCGGCTTCACCTCCGCCGCCGCGATCGTCATCGCCACCAGTCAGCTCGACAAGCTGCTCGGGATCCGGTTGGGCGAGGTCGAGGGCTGGGTCGGGCGGGTCGCGGCCATCGCCGGTGGCCTCGGCGGAACCAACCTCGTCACGCTGACCGTCGGGGTGGCCGCCGTCGCTCTGCTCCTCGTGGGCAAGCGGCTGGGCAACCGCGTGCCGACAGCACTGCTCGTGGTCGCCATGGCCACCGCTGCCGTTCCGTTGCTCGGGCTCGAGGAGCGCGGCGTCGAGGTCCTGGGTCACGTTCCCGGCGGCTTCCCGCTCCCGACGTTGCCGGCGGCCCCGTTGGAGACCGTCGTCGCGCTCGCGCCGGGTGCGCTCGTCATCGCCCTGCTGTCGTACCTCGAGGGCATCAGCGTGGCGCGGGCGGTCGCGCAACGGACCCGCGACCGCATCGATCCCGACCAGGAGCTCATCGCCTCCGGTGCCGCCAACCTGGCGGCCGGCGTCGTTCAGGCCTTCCCGGTGGCCGGCGGCTTCTCACGGACCGCGGTCAACCACGCGGCGGGGGCTCGGACACCGCTCGCGAGCATCGTCACGGCCGGTGGTGTGTTGCTGGCGCTGCTCCTGCTCGCGCCGCTGTTCGCCACGTTGCCGGAGGTCGTGCTCGCCGCCGTCGTGCTCGTCGCCGTCAGCAAGCTCGTCGACGTCCGTGAGGCCGTCCACGCGTGGCGGGTCGAGCGCACCGACGGCCTCGCCCTGACGATCACCTTCCTGGCCACCCTGTTGATCGGCGTGGAGCTCGGGATCGGCATCGGCATCGGCGCCAGCCTCGTGCTCTCGCTCTGGCGGGTGGGCGTGCCCCGTCTCGTGCCGCACGTCGCGGACCATGACAGGGCCCGACAGGTCCTCCAGGTGGAGGGTGATCTCCTCCCGGCCAGCGGTGTCCACCTGTTCGACGCCGTCGAGTCGCACATCGAGGAGGCGGGCACGGACCTCGAGGTCCTCGTCCTCGACCTGTCCTGCGTGCCCGGCGCCGACCTCTCCGGGATCCGGGCGTTGGCGGCCGTCGACGAGTCGTGTCGCGGCGTGGACGTCGAGCTCCGGCTCGCTGGCCTGCGGCCCGGCGTCCTCGGTCCGCTGCGTCGCGCCCGCCTCGACGAGCGGTTCGCCGGCCGGTGGAGCGCGGCGGAGGCCGCCACCGTCGATGCGGTGCCGGGCCCGACCGAGATCGTCACCCCGGCGCGCTGACGACCTGAGCCCTCGACGGACCTACGCTCGCCGTGTCCGCGCCTCGCCGTCGAAGAGCACCCCATGCCCTCCTCCTCGCTCGCTCCGTCGGCCGGTGGTGGGCGACCGCTGTGGCAGCAGGTGCTCGACGACCTCGAACGCCGCATCGCCGTCGGCGACATCAGCGATCGCTTCCCCACCGACAAGGAGCTGACCGAGCAGTACGGCGTGTCTCGGCACACGGTCCGTGAGG
>SKTG01000027.1 GCA_007118045.1 Nitriliruptoraceae bacterium | reverse complement strand
GCTCCACCCGGGCGGTCACTCGCCGGAACGCGCCCGTGCCCGGGTCGAGGCGATCCCGACCACGCTGCGCCACATCGTCGAGGTGGCCCGGGACGAACGGGTCAGCACCGAGGAGGCGGCGACCCGGGTCGCCGAACGCCGCATCGCCGCCGTCGGGGGGTTGCGCCGCTTCTGGCGCCCGTGACCGTCCACCGGAGTTCCGCCGCACGTCCGAGCGAGCCAGGCTCCCGGCTACCGCCGGCCTGCCGACGACCGTACGGGGCGGGTCGTCGCGCCCGAGCGGGCGGGGCTCCCGGCTACCGCCGGCCTGCCGACCGGCCGACGAGCCGTACCGGCGGGTCGTCGTGATCGCGCGGCTCGACGACACCGAGCCGCCACGCCTCCACACCCCGGGCCCGCAGCGCGTCACGTGCCGGTTCGAACGCCTCCGGTGGCACGACCGCGACCATCCCCACGCCGCAGTTGAAGGTCCGCCACATCTCCTGCTCGGCGACCGGACCGCGTTCGGCCAGCCACCGGAACACCGGGGGCCACGACCAACCGTCCACGTCGAGGACAGCCGCCGACCCCTCGGGCAGCACGCGCGGCAGGTTGCCCGGCAGCCCACCACCGGTGACGTGGCACAACGCGTGCACGGTCGCGGCCTCCAACAGCGCGAGGCAGTCGGCGGTGTGGATCCTGGTGGGCGTCAACAGCACCTGACCCAGCGGCTCGTCGAACCCGTACGTGGCCTCCAGGTCCGCCCCGGCGACGATGCGACGGACCAGACTGAACCCGTTGCTGTGGAGCCCGGACGACGGCAGGGCCAGCAGGACGTCGCCCGACTCGACACGGTGGCTGCCCAGGATCTCGTCGCGCTCCACGACCCCGACACCGAAGCCGGCGAGGTCGAAGGCGTCGGGCGCCAGCAGCCCGGGGTGCTCGGCGGTCTCGCCGCCCACGAGCGCACAGTTCGCCTCCGCGCACCCGGCGGCGATCCCGCGCACCAGCTCGGCGACGCGGTCCGGGTCGAGCGCCCCCACCGAGACGTAGTCGTTGAAGAACAGCGGCTCGGCGCCGGTGACCACCAGGTCGTCGACGACCATCGCGACGAGGTCGCGTCCGACTCCTTCGAGCACACCGAGCTGGCGGGCGAGCTCGACCTTGGTGCCGACGCCGTCCGTCGAACTGACCAGCACCGGCTGCTCGTAGCGACGTGCGTCGAAGGCGAACAGCCCGCCGAAACCCCCGATGCCGCCCAGGACCTCCGGTCGGGACGCCCGCTCGAGCACCCCCGACAGCAGCGCCACGCTGCGGTCGGCAGCGTCGAGGTCGACGCCGGCGTCGGCGTAGCTCAGACCGGCCTCGTCACGCCCGCGCGGCACGTCCCTGGCCGGTGTCGGGGGCCCGCTGCCGCGCCCGTCGCGCAGCGCGTCCGCCTGCCCCTGCTCGCCGCGGAGCTCGTCGGCGAGGGGCTCCCCGTCCGAACGCGACTCGCCCCCGTCCGAACGCGACTCGTCGCCGTTCGAACGTGGCTCGCCCCCGTCCGCACGCTGCTCGCCCCCGTCCGGCGACCGAGCTCCCGACCCGTCACCGGTCACGGCTGCGCGTCCACCCGCTCGCGCGGGAGCCGGTAGCGACGCCGCCACCCGCGTTCCGCGTCGGCGAAGGTGTCGAGCGGCTCGATCACGTCCTGCACGACCTCGAGGAGCTCCTCCAGCTCCCCGGTCGACGCGGCGACCCGGTCGACCTCGTCACAGCCCGTCTCGGCCTCGTCGAGGGCCTCCTGGCACTCCCGCCAGTCGTCGGCCAGCTCCTCGAGGTACCAACGCGGCATCCACTCGCGAGCGTCCGCGACGGCGCGTCGGACCGCGTCGGTCCCGACCCCGATCGGGGCGGGCTCCACGCGGCCGGTCGGCAGCACGCCGAGCAGCACGCGCCGCCCGCCCTCGATCACCTCGGCGCAGTCGAGGAAGGCCCACCAGTGGGCGTGCAGCTCGGTGGGCAGGTCTGGCTTGCGGCGGAACACCATGGCGGCGGAGTATCGCGGCCCGGTCCGCCGGACGCGAACCGGGCATCCCGGTCCGTGCGTACCATCCGGGGATGAGCTCCGTGCCACGTACCCCCCTCCCCCCGATCGCCGAGCATCCGTTGCTCGCGGCGTTCCGCGAACGCGTCGTGGTGCTCGACGGGGGTATGGGGACGTCGTTGCAGAACGCGGAGCTGTCGGCGGCGGACTTCGGTGGCGACGCCCTCGACGGTTGCAACGAGGTCCTGGTCCGTAGCCGACCCGACGTGGTCGAACGGATCCACCGCGACTTCCTCGACGTCGGTGTGCACGCCGTGCAGACCGACACGTTCGGCGGGGCGCCGTGGGTCCTGGCCGAGTACGGCCTGCAGGACGACACGGAGGAGCTCAACCGCCTGGCCGGCGAGGTGGCCCGACGCGCCGCGGACGCGTACGCGGGTGCGGGGGACCCCCGGTGGGTGCTTGGCTCGATCGGCCCCGGGACGCGCGCGCCCTCGCTCTCGCTGGGCAAGGACCCGGCGACCACCAAGGACTTCATCGACGTCGCGTCCATGGAGGACGGCTACCGCCGGCAGGTCCGGGGACTGCTCGACGGCGGCTGCGACGCGCTGCTGGTGGAGACGGCCTTCGACCTGCTCCAGGTCAAGGCCGCCGTCGCCGCCGCGAACGACGTCTTCGTCGAGCGCGGTGCCCGTGTCCCGCTGATCGTCCAGTTCACGGTCGAGAAGGACATCAACACGATGCTGCTCGGCACCGAGCCGTTGGCGGCCATCGCGGCGCTCGACCCGCTGAGCATCGACGTGCTCGGCATGAACTGCGCGACCGGGCCCGAGGACATGCGCGAGCACGTGCGCACACTCTCGCGCGCCTCCCGCCTGCCGATCAGCGTGGTCCCGAACGCCGGCATCCCCTACCTCGATGGCGACCGCACCGTGTACCCGCTCGATCCCGCGGGGTTGGCGGAGGCCCAGCGCGAGTTCGTGTCCGACCTCGGCGTGTCGCTCGTCGGAGGCTGTTGCGGGACCACGCCCGCCCACCTCGCCGCGGTCGTCGAGGCCGTCGGCGACCTCTCGCCACGGCCGCGCGCCGTGGACCGCCCCGGCGCGGTACGGGCGGGCGCGGCTGGATCGCTCACCGATCCCGATGCCCTGACACCGCGACAGCGCGAGCACGAACGCGGCGTCGTCGAGGTCGAGTGGCGACCACAGCTGGCCTCGCTGTACACGGCGGTACCGATCGAGCAGGAGAACGCGTTCCTGGCGATCGGCGAGCGGGCGAACGCCAACGGCTCGAAGGCCTTCCGCGAGCTGCTGCTCGCCGAGGACTGGGACGCCGCGGTCCAGCTGGCGCGCTCGCAGATCCGCGAGGGTGCCCACGTCCTCGACGTGTGCGTGGACTACGTCGGCCGCGACGGCATCCCGGACATCACCGCGATCGTCGACCGCTACGCGACCCAGTCGACCCTGCCCCTGGTCATCGATTCGACCGAGGCGGGGCTCATCGAAGCCGCGTTGGTGCGTATCGGTGGCCGCGCGGTCATCAACTCGGTCAACCTCGAGGACGGCCGGGTCAAGGCCGATCGCCTGCTGCCCTTGGCGAAGCGCTACGGCGCGGCGGTCATCGTGCTCGCCATCGACGAGGAGGGGCAGGCACGCACCGCGGACTGGAAGGTCGAGGTGTGCGAGCGCGTCGCGCGGATCGCGACCGAGGAGTACGGGCTCGAGCCCCACGACCTGATCTTCGACTGCCTCACCTTCCCGCTCGGCTCCGGGCAGGAGGACCTGCGCGGGGACGCGCTACAGACGCTGGAGGCGATCGAGCGCGTCAAGACCGCGGTGCCCGGCTGCGCCACCACGCTCGGTGTGTCGAACGTCTCCTTCGGCCTCTCGGCTGCGGCCCGTCAGGTGCTCAACTCGGTGTTCCTCAAGGAGGCCATGGACCGTGGCCTCGACTCGGCGATCGTGCACCCCGGCAAGATCCTGCCTCTCCACCGGATCCCGGACGAGCACGTCCAGGTCGCCTCCGACCTGATCAACGACCGCCGCGGTCCCACGGGGATGGGCGGCGAGGCGCCCGCCGACTACGACCCGCTGCATCACCTCATGCAGCTGTTCGAGGGCGAGAGCGAAGCGAAGGCCACCGGCGAGGAGCTGGCGGCGCTGCCGGTCGAGCAGCGCCTCGAGCGGCGCATCATCGACGGTGACAAGGACGGCATCGACGCGGACCTCGACGAGGCGCTCGAGAGCCATCCGCCGCTCGAGATCATCAACTCGTTCCTGCTCGCCGGGATGGCCACGGTCGGCGAGCTGTTCGGATCGGGGCAGATGCAGCTGCCGTTCGTGCTGCAGTCCGCCGAGGCGATGAAGACCGCGGTGGCGCACCTCGAGCCGCACATCGAGGAGGCCGACGGGGCGTCCTCCTCGAAGGGACGGATCCTGCTGGCCACCGTCAAGGGTGACGTCCACGACATCGGCAAGAACCTCGTCGACATCATCATGCGCAACAACGGCTTCGACGTCATCAACCTCGGCATCAAGCAACCGATCGACGCCATCGTCGGTGCGGCCGAGGAGCACCGGTGCGACGTCATCGGCATGTCGGGGCTGCTGGTCAAGTCGACCGTGATCATGCGGGAGAACCTGGAGGAGCTCAACGCGCGTGAGCTCGCGACCACCTATCCGGTGCTGCTCGGCGGCGCCGCCCTGACGCGTGGCTACGTGGAGGACGATCTGCGGGCGGTGTACGAGGGCGAGGTCTTCTACTGCAAGGACGCCTTCGAGGGGTTGCGGGTCCTCGATGCCGTGATGCAGGCCCGTGCGGCGGGTGAGGGACAGCGCACGGAGCTCTCCGCCCGACGCGAACGCCGCAAGCCCACGGTCACCCGCCAACAGCAGGATGCCCCGGCCCGTGACGCCTCCGGCAGACCCCGGTCGGCGGTGGCGACCGACGTCGAGGTCCCGACCCCGCCGTTCTGGGGACAACGCGTCGTACGGGGCGTTCCGGTCGGCGAGGTCGTCCCGTTGATCAACGAGGTCGCCCTGTTCCGCAACCAGTGGGGGTTCACGCCCGGGGATATGAAGCCGGACCAGTACGCGGAGCTGCTGGACACCAAGGCCAGGCCCGTGCTGCGTGAGTGGCTCGCGCGGGCGCAGGCGGAGAAGGTCGTCACACCCGAGGTCGTCTACGGCTACTACCCGGCGAACGGCGACGGTGACGACCTGGTCGTCTGGGACCCCGAGGCTCCCTTCGACCGCGAGCTCGTGCGCTTCCGGTTCCCGCGGCAGACCACCGGCCGGTTCCTGTGCATCTCGGACTTCTTCCGCCCGGTCGAGCAGGAGGTCCCCGACGTGCTGGGGCTCCAGGTCGTGACGATGGGGCGTCGCATCAGCGACGTCGCCGCCGGCCTGTTCGCCGAGGACCGCTACCAGGACTACCTGTTCGCCCACGGCTTCGGCGTCGAGATGGCCGAGGCGCTCGCGGAGCTGTGGCACCGCCGCATCCGCGAGGAGCTCGGCATCCTCGAGGAGGACGGCCCCACGGTGCAGGATTGGTTCCGGCAGGGCTACCGCGGGTCGCGTTACTCGTTCGGTTACGCCGCGTGCCCCGACCTCGAGGACCAGGCCAAGCTGTTCGAGCTGGTGGATCCGCGCCTGATCGACGTCGAGCTCACCGACGAGTTCATGCTCCACCCGGAGCAGTCCACCTCCGCGATCGTCGTGCACCATCCGGAGGCGAAGTACTTCAACGCCCGCTGACCAGCATGGCAGCCTCCGGATGGGGCCGCCCACCGAGTCGTGCACCATCCGGAGGCGAAGCACTTCAACGCCCGCTGACCAGCATGGCAGCCTCCGGATGGGGCCGCCCACCGGCCGTCAGGGGCTGGGAGCCGCCTCGTCGCCGTCGGCGCCCTCGTCCCACTCGGACCAGCGGGCGCCCTCCTCGAGCTCGGCGGGACCCGGCCCCTCGCAGACGATCCGGTCGAGCAGGGCGGTGTCGTCGCTGAACGCGAGGACCCCCACCCGGCCGTCGCTGATGTCGTTCACGTGGACGGCGGCGACGCGCCACCACGCCTGCCCGTCGTGCTCCCACAGCACACCGACGTGCTCCGTCCCCACGTACCCACGGGTCAGGCAGCAGGTGGGCCGACGCTCCCACAGATCCTGCACGGCCGTCGGCAGGTTCGCGCGGTCGTGGCCGAGCAGGCCGGGCGCCTCGCCGTCGGAGGCGACCGTGTCCAGCAACCCGTCCAGGTCCCGGGCGTTGAAGGTCTCCGAGATGGCATCGAGGGCGTCGGCGGCGCGGTCATCGCGCAGCCCCACGTCGAGGTCGTCGTCGAGCAGGTCCCCCTCGGGATCGTCGAGGTGGACCCCGAAGTCGTCGGCAGCGACGCGGTCGCCGACGGGTGATGGCGTCGCGGGCTCGACGTCGTCCGGCACCGGTCCCGGGTCGAGCTCGTGGTCCTTGCGGTCGAGCTCGGTCTCGGCGTCTGCGCGCCGTCGGTCGTATCTCGCCATCACCGCCTCCTGGGCTCACCGTGATTCTTCATGGCGGCGCCGCCGGACACAACCCCTCACCGACCCTGCGGGGCTCCCGCTCCGGTAGGGCCGGCCCGGGACCATCGGATCCGACCGTCGGATGCGACGTCGGATGCGAGTCGGATCCTGTCGCGGGGGACGGCACGGGGCCCGATATCGACCTCGCGACCCCGCTGGAGACCGGCGCTGCGCCCGTGGTTTCCCCGGTCGCGGACGCGAGGTGGCAGGCTTCGGGTCGTAGCCGCGCCGGACCGGCGCCGTCAGGCGCGTCGTCCGAGACCACGAAGGGGCCTCGATGGAGATGGAGCACGAGTTCGACCACGTCCTCAAGGACGGCACCACCGTGCACGTGCGTCCGATCCGTCCGGACGACCGCGAGCGGATGCTCGGGATGTGGGCTCGCACGTCGGCGGAGTCGCGACGGTTGCGCTTCCTGGGGCCGTTCAACCTCGACGAGCACAACGTTCGGCGTTTCACCGACCTCGACCCCGAGCTGCAGTTCGCGGTCGTCGCCACCAGGGGGCGTGGGGAACGCGAGCGCATCGTGGGCGTCGCCCGGTACGAACGCGACCCCGATCAGCGCGACCACGCTGAGTTCGCCGCGCTCGTGGAGGACGGTGAGCAGGGCCGTGGCGTCGGCACCGTGTTGGTGCGCCAGGTCGCGCTCGCCGCCTCGCGGGCCGGGATCACCCACCTCTCCGGGGACATCCTGGCGGACAACGTGCGCATGCTGAACCTGGTGCGCGAGCTGGGCCTCGAGTACCGGTCGGGGCACGACGGTGGCGTCGTGCGATCCGATCTCGAGACCGTGATCACGGACCGGTTCCTCGACGTCGTGGCCAGCGAGGAACGCATGGCCGCGGAAGCCGCGCTGCGACGGTTCTTCCGACCCGAGAAGGTCGCGGTCGTCGGGGCGTCGCGCGACCGTTCGTCGATCGGCGGGTTGGTGTTCGACAACATCCTCACGGGTGGTTTCTCCGGGGTGAGCTACCCGGTCAACGCCCAGGCGCCGTACGTGCAGGGGGTCACGGCCTACCCGAGCCTGAGCGCCTGCCCCGCCGTCCCGGACCTCGTGCTCATCTGCGTGCCCGCCCACCTGGTCAACGACGTGATCGACGAGGCCGGAGACCTCGGCGTGGCGGCGGTCTGTGTGATCTCCGCCGGGTTCGCGGAGATCGGATCGGAGGGGGCGGCGTTGCAGCAGGAACTGGCCGACCGCGCCCATGGGCACGGCATGCGGCTGATCGGCCCGAACTGCATGGGGCTGCTCAACGGAGCGAGTGACATCCGCCTCAACGCGACGTTCTCGCGCACGTTCCCGGCTCCGGGTCGGGTGTCGATGTCCTCGCAGTCCGGTGCGCTGGGCCTGGCGGTGCTGGAGCACGTGAGCGCGCTCGGGCTGGGTATCGCCACCTTCGTCTCGGTCGGCAACAAGGCGGACATCTCCGGCAACGACCTGCTGCTGTACTGGGAGAACGACCAGGACACCGACGTGATCCTGATGTACCTGGAATCGTTCGGCAACCCGCGCAAGTTCTCGCGCATCGCGCGGCGGGTCTCGCGCAACAAGCCGATCGTGGCGGTGAAGTCGGGGCGGACGAGCGCGGGGATCCGCGCCGCGTCGTCGCACACGGCCGCGATCGGCGCCGGTGAGAACGCGGTGGCCGCGCTGTTCCGACAGACGGGCGTCATCCGGACCGAGACCCTGGAGGAGATGTTCGACGTCGCCACGCTGCTGTCCCACCAGGGGCTACCCGCAGGTCGCAAGGTGGCGGTGCTGACCAACGCGGGAGGCCCGGGCACGCTCGCGGCGGACGCGCTGGAGTCCAACGGGCTGGAGGTCCCGGCGCTGTCCGACCGCACGATCACGGAGCTGCGCGAGTTCCTGCCTGCCGAAGCCGGGGTCGAGAACCCGGTGGACATGATCGCGTCGGCCTCACCCGAAGCCTACGGCCGGGCTCTGCGCGTCCTCGGTGAGGCCGACGAGATCGACATGGTGTTCGTGATCTTCATCCCGACGGCGGTCACCGGTTCGGACCTCGTCGCGGACGCCCTGATCGCCGCCGAGAGCGCCATGGACGTGGACGTTCCCGTGGTCAGCGTGATCATGTCGGCGGAGGGCCTGCCGAAGGCCCTGGGTGACGCCGGGATCCCCTCGTTCGCCTTCCCGGAAGCCGCGGCGCGTGCCATGGGACGCGTCGCGACCTACGCCGCCTGGCGGCGACGTCCCCTGGGCAACGTGGTCGAGCCGGCCGGCATCGACCACGCGGCCGCGGAACGCGCCGTGGCTCGCGCCCTGGCCGACCTCGGTCCGGACGGGGGTTGGGTCGGCTCCGAGCTGACCGGACAGATCCTCACCGCCTACGGCGTCCCTCTGGCCCAGTCCGAGCTGGTGTTCTCGCCGGACGAGGCGGCCGAGGCGCAGACCCGCATCGGCGGTCCCGTCGCCGTCAAGCTCGCCGCACCGATCCACAAGGCCGAGGTCGGCGGTGTCGAACTCGGGCTCACCTCGCCCGAGCAGGCCGGTGGCGCCGTCGAACGCATGCGCGCGAGCCTGCTGGATCGTGGCCTGGACCACGAGGCGGAACGCTTCCTCGTGCAGGAGATGGTGGGGGACGGCCTGGAGATGATCGTGGGCGTCACCCACGACCCCTCCTTCGGCCCGATCGTGGTGGTCGGTGCCGGGGGAACGCTCGTGGAGCTGCTCGGCGACGTCACCGCGCGGATCACGCCCCTGACCGACGTCGACGTCGACGAGATGCTGGGCGGACTGCGCATGGAGCCCCTCCTGCACGGCTACCGCGGTTCGCCACCGACCGACATCCCGGCGCTGAAGGACCTCCTCCACCGCATCAACGCGATGGTGGACGATCTGCCGGAGATCGCCGAGCTCGACCTCAACCCGGTCTTCATCCGCCCCGACGGTCAGGGAGTGGTGGCGGTCGACGTGCGGCTGAAGCTGACCGCCGGGTGAGACCTCCGGCCAGCCCCGCCGGTGCGTGCTCGTATGCTCGGCCTCCATGACGAGCGCTCCGATCGCTCCCGACGGAGGACACGTAGCCGTGACACGTATCGACGAGCTGTTGGCCGGCGGTCGCACGACGTCGTTCGAGTTCTTCCCACCGAAGACCGAGCAGGGCAAGGACCGGCTGCGGCAGACGATCGCCGAGCTCGAGCCGCTGTATCCCTCGTTCGTCTCGGTCACCTACGGCGCCGGCGGGTCCACGCGCGAACGGACCAACGAACTCGTGGTGGAGGTCCTGCAGGAGACCTCGTTGGTGCCCATGGCGCACCTGACCACCGTGTCGCACACGCGCGAGGAGGTGGCGGAGATCCTGGCGCGGTACCGCGACGTCGGCGTGCGCAACATCATGGCGCTCCGTGGCGACGCTCCGCCGGACGCGGTCGAGCCCTTCCATGCGTTCGAGCACGCCGTCGACCTCGTCGAGTTCACCCGCGAGATCGGCCGTGGACGCTTCTCCGTGGGGGTGGCCGCGCACCCCGAGGGCCACCCCGCGGCCTCGGATCTGGCCAGCGACCGCCGGTACCTGGCGGCCAAGTTGGCGGCGGCGGACTTCGGGGTCACCCAGTTCTTCTTCCACGTCGACGACTACCGACGCATGCGCGACGACCTCGACGCACTCGGCTGTGACACGCCCGTGATCCCGGGCATCATGCCCGTGACCAACGTGCGTCAGATCCAGCGTTTCGCCGAGCTGTCCGGCGCGGCGTTCCCTCCGGCGCTGGCGGAGCGGCTGCTCGCGGTGGAGCACGACGACGCCGAGGTCCGGCGCATCGGCATCGAGGTGGCGACCCGCCTGTGTCAGGAGCTGCTCGAGGACGGCGTGCCCGGCCTGCACTTCTACACCTTGAACCGTTCGACGGCCACGCGCGAGATCCACGCGAACCTCGAGTCCGAGCTG
>SKTG01000508.1 GCA_007118045.1 Nitriliruptoraceae bacterium | reverse complement strand
GTCCGGATCGTAGAAATCGCTCATGGTTCCGAAGCGGTCTTCTCCGATCTCCAGATCGGCCCAGCCGTCGACGTACAGGTTGGGTTCGGCCGGCGTCCCGAGGCGAACCGGGTGCTTACCGACCGCCGCGACCTCGAGGGTGTCGAGATAGGCGTCGCTCATCTTGTACTCGACAAAGCGCTGCGCGGCCTCGATGTCGGCGTCGACGGTGATCCCGAAGTAGCGTACGTCTGATGAGCGTCAATTACTTTTCCCGGTTGACGACAATTAAAACTCCCGTTTTCTTCGGGGTGCCTAAGTACCACCGTCGCTTGTAGAATGCGCTGACGGCGATCCTCGCAGGTCGTTTATTAGCGCTGACCTCCTTGGTTTCCGATTTTCGCCGCTTCGAGGCGATAGCTTGGCAGATTGAGCTCGAGAATGCTGCTGTGGTGGATAAGCCGATCGATGGCCGCAGCGGTGGTTGTCGGATCCTTGAAGATGAGCTCCCACTGAGAGAAGGGAAGATTGCTTGAGATCATCACGCTGCGCTGTTCATAGCGGTCGGCAAGGAGAGCGAAGAGTACCTCCATCTCGGCTCGATCCTGTTGTACGTATCCGATGTCGTCGACAATAATCACCTCGTAGCGGCGCAGATAATTGAGGAGTTTAGCAAGGTTCAGTTCCCGTTTTGCGATGAGCAGATCCTGTACGAGGAGTTGACAACTGCGAAACAGAACTCTGTGCCCCTGATAAATGAGCTGTTGCCCGATTGCCGCCAAAAGGTGTGTTTTTCCACTTCCTGGATTGCCGAAAGCGAGCACGTTTTCACTGCGCTCGAGGAACGAACCGTCGATCAGTGTAGTGACCGCACTGCGCACTTTCGCTGGAAGTCGATCAAGTTCAAAGTTATCAAGCCGCTTCTCCAGCGGAAGACGTGATTCACGAAGCCAACGCGTAGTGCGTGTCTCATATCGATGTTCAAGTTCACGACCGACGAGAGTGAACAGATACTGCTCGTAGCTCAACGACTCCGCGCGCGCTTCCTCGGCCGTTTCCGCGTAGATCGAGCGTATCGTGGTAAGCGACAGCTGTTTGAGCCCGCTATCGAGTTCACGCATATTGGAGCTCCAGCAACGCGTCATAGACGGCCACATCGACCGAGGCGATCTCGACATCACACACATCGGTTGCCTCGGTGTGCGCTTGCAAATACTCATCAACCGTGTGGCGGTTTACCGTCTGCCCACTCGCCATCAGCGCTGTCAACGCTGCATCAACTCGTGCCTCTCCCTCACCGGCGGCACGAGCGAGCACGAGCAGATACTCCTTTGCCGCCACCGAAGCGCTATGAGCGGCGCTGAGCTCATCGTAGGCCTTGCGAAAACGGCTGGTCGGGAACATATCGCCTCGATATCGGTAGTTGGCGAAGGCTCCGGGCTTCTTCAGCAGTGTGTCGATGACGTGACGGTAGTTTAGCGCGTGTTTGCCCTCCCCACGCAGCCGGGGAATGCGCTCGAGACACTTATTCGCGTACCAAATCTCAAGATATTGCGCGTAGAGACGCACCCGCACGTGCTCTCCGATCAACCGACTATCCACCGAGTAGGTGTTGTTCTTCACCCGGATCAAAGACCCCGAGGAGACGCGAATCGGACCGATTTTTCGTCCGCTGTCCAACCGCCTCGCCGGCAGCGCTCGCAGTTCGCCCCGCTCGGCTTCAAGACGCTCGCTACGTCCGGCGTTCAGCTGGTCAAACAGTTTCGCCACGAACGCTGCGTACGTCTCGCGGTCGGCGAAATCACGACTCCCTCGCAGTAACAGCGCTTGCTCGAGCGCGCGTTTGAATCGATGGTGACGCTGCTCTACATCTCCGTTCTCGTTCGGAGAGCATGCCTGTGTCTTCTCCGCGCTCACTGCGTAGTGGTCCATGAGCGCGCTGTAGCCGGCGGTAAACTCTCCGAGGCTGCCCGGTTTGTGTACCGCCGCACTCATGCGGTCGGTACGATGCGTGTGTGGCACCCCACCGAGACGCCATACCGCCTGCTGAAAGCCATCGCTGAGACTCTCCAGACTCTCGGAGAAGCAAATGGACCCCGCTTCCCAATTCGAGTAGGTGAGCACGAAATGATAGATCAGATGGTTGAACGGTACTCCAGCGATACTCACCCCCAGTTCGTTCATGTGGGTGAAGTCCGATTGTGCAAGCCGCCCCGGATGGTGCTGCTGGGCGAAGAACACCTCCTTCGGCGGCCCCTCAAGCGCTCTCCATTGTCTGACCTTGCGCTGGAAGGTGCGAAGCTGTCCGTCGGTGAATGTTCCCGGATATCGGCGCTGAAAATGTTCGAACAGCGTTTTCGCCTCCAACCCATCGTTCACTTCCAAGAACGGTTTCACTTCATTCCACACCGATTCAAACGGATCATCTCGCGTCCGCCACCGGTGTTCGCTCTTCATCTCGCTCGGCACCTTATCCGCGCGCATGTACTTGCGCGCGGTCTTCTCGTCCATGCCCGATTGCGCAGCGCTGACTCCCAATGTTTTATGCTCCATGAGCTCCCTCAGTCTCCTCACCTGTTTATCGCTGGTCACGCAGAAGACCTCCGTATCGGCCATACTGCTCGGTTACCACCGCCGAGGGAATACGGAATTCTAATTGTCGTCGGACGGGAATTCTAATTGTCGCTGATCAACACGATGGTAGTCGCGGTAATTGACGGTGTGACCGGTAAGCACGTCCAACCGGACACACGTTTTCTCAT
>SKTG01000279.1 GCA_007118045.1 Nitriliruptoraceae bacterium | reverse complement strand
GCCGTGAACGCGACCGGGTCGGCCGCCGCCTCCCGACGCACGGGCCGTCGGGCGCCCGCCACGCGGTGGCTCGTGGGCCTGTTGGTCTTCCAGGGGCTCGGTGCCCTCGGCGGCGGCCTCACCTTCCTGCTCGACCGATCCGGGCGACTCGCCGGGCTGAGCCCGGAGCTGCTCGTGCGCACCCCGTTCGACGACTTCCTGTGGCCGGGACTGCTGCTCGCGCTCGGTCTGGGGATGCCAGCCGTGGTCCTGGCCGTCGCCATCCTGCGTCGGCCGGTGGTCGGCCCGCTGATGTGGGTCGAGCGCCACAGCGGTCACCACTGGTCCTGGGCGGGCAGCATCGCGCTGGGAGCCGGGCTGATGGCCTGGATCGGTGTGCAGGTCTGGTTGATCGAGGTCAGCTGGTTGCAACCGGTGATGTTCGCGGTCGGCGCGGCGCTGGTCGGTCTGCCCCTGACCCCGAGCGTGCGGCGGGAGCTGAGGTGGTCGACCCGCTCGGTGCGGGGCGGCGGGGAGCCGCCCCGTCGGCTCGCCGGACACGGTCCGCGCTGACGGCGAGCCGAGGATCGCGAGGCCGCGCTGCCGGCGAGCCGAGGATCGCGAGGCCGCGCTGCCGTCCGCTGACGCGGTACGTACGGTGGTGCGAAGTTGGTGGGTGACCGCGGGCTGCCCCGTGAGCGGCCCCGCTCCCGGCACGCCCACGGGCCAGCTGCGATCCTCTGACGGTCGAACGCCGCGACCGACCGCCCCAGCAGGAGGACCGACGAGATGAGCCTCGACGACCACCCCCGTATCCCCCTGACCTTCGGCCCCTCGCCGGTGCATCCGCTCCGGCGGCTCTCCGAGCACCTCGGCGGCGGTGTCGAGGTGTGGGCCAAGCGCGAGGACTGCAACTCCGGCATCGCGTACGGCGGCAACAAGACGCGCAAGCTCGAGTACCTCGTCGCGGACGCCCGCGCCAAGGGCTGCGACACGCTGGTGTCGATCGGCGGGGTCCAGTCCAACCACACCCGCCAGGTCACGGGTGTCGCCGCGCACCTGGGCATGCGGGCGGTGACGGTGCAGGAGGCGTGGGTCGACTGGCCCGACGTGGTGTACGACAAGGTGGGCAACATCCAGCTCACGCGCATCATGGGCGGGGACGTGCGCTTCGATCCCGCCGGCTTCGACATCGGCATCCGGGACAGCTGGCAGCGGGCCCTGTCCTCCGTGGAGGAGGCCGGCGGCGTGCCCTACGCGATCCCGGCAGGGGCCTCGGATCACCCGCTCGGTGGCCTGGGGTTCGCCAACTGGGCGCGGGAGCTCGCCCAGCAGGAACGCGAGCTCGACGTGTTCTTCGACACGATCGTGGTGTGCACGGTGACCGGGTCCACCCACGCCGGGATGATCGCGGGCTTCGCCCTGGAAGGGCGGGGCCGCCGGGTGATCGGCATCGACGCCTCCGCGACGATGGACCGGACCCGCGAGCAGGTCACGCGCATCGCGGCCACGACCGCGGAGGCCATCGGGCTCGACCGTGCCGTCACCGAGGCCGACGTCGAGCTCGTCGACGGCTACAGCGCCGGCATCTACGGCATCCCCGACCAGCGGACGATCGAGGCCATCCGCACGGCGGGGCGGCTGGAGGGCATGCTCACCGACCCGGTCTACGAGGGCAAGTCGATGGCCGGCCTGCTCGGCATGGTCTCCTCGGGGGAGATCCCCTCCGGCTCGAAGGTCCTCTACGCCCACCTCGGGGGCCAGCCCGCGTTGTCGGCCTACGCCGGCGCCGTCTAGGTCCGCTCAGCGGTCCGCGCCGAGGATGTCGGCGAGCAGGTCCAGCAACCCACGGACGGAGTAGGGCTTCGGCAGGAAATGCTCGACCCCCGCGCGGGCCGCCAGCGCGACCTTGCCGTTGCCGTGGAGCCCGCTCGCCCCGATCACCCGCACCTCGGGGTCGAGGTTGCGCAGCGCGCGGATCGTCGCCGGGCCGTCCATGACGGGCATCATCATGTCGGTGAGCACGATGGCGATGCGATCCCGGTGCTCGGCGTAGCGCGCGACCGCCTCCGCGCCGTCGGCGGCTTCCAGGGTGTGGTAGCCGTGGGTCCGTAACGTCTGGCACGTCATCTCGCGTACCGCGGCCTCGTCGTCGACGACGAGCACGGTCTCGCCATCACCCCGTGGGAGGTCGGGGGCCGGCCTCGACGGTCGCCTCGCCGTCGGCTCATCGCGGGCCACGGGCAGGTACAGGCGGAACCGGCTGCCACGGTCGACCTCGCTGTAGACGTGCAGGGAGCCGCCGTGGGACCGCACGATCGCCGCGGCCGTGGACAGACCGAGCCCGGTGCCGACGCCGTGGGGCTTGGTGGTGAAGAAGGGTTCGAAGACGCGGTCGCGGACCTCCGGTGGCATGCCGGTGCCCTCGTCCTCGATCTCGATCAGGAAGTACTCACCGGGCTCGGCCTCCGGCATGGCGGCGACGTACTGGTCGTCGAGCGTGACCTCGGAGGCCGTGATCGACAGCTCGCCGCCGTCCGGCATCGCGTCGCGGGCGTTGACGGCCAGGTTGAGCAGGACCTGCTGCATCTGCGTGCTGTCGCCGAGCAGCATCCCCAGCTGATCCGGGACCTCGAGTGTGAGGCGGATGTCCTTCGGGAACGTGTCGCGCACGATGGTCCGGATGTCGGCGAGCAGGGTCGCCAACTCGATCGGGGTGCGCTCTCCCTCGGCGCCTCGCGCGAAGGAGAGCACCTGGTTGACGAGGTCGGCACCGCGACGGGCGCTGCTGGCGATGGTGTCGACGAGCGCCGCCTGCTCCGCGGTCCGCTCCTCGAGCTGGAGCAGCTCGGTGGCGAGCAGGACGGGGGAGAGGACGTTGTTGAGGTCGTGGGCGATGCCGCCGGCGAGGGTGCCGAGGCTCTCCATGCGTTGGGCCCGGAGCAGCTGTTGCTCCACCCGTTTCTGCTCGGTGACGTCGGTGTTGATCGCCAGCACCGCTTCAGGTCGCCCGGCGTCGTCCTGGACCAGCGTCCACCGGCCGTGGACGGTCACCGGGTCACCCGCCCGGTTGCGCTGGGCGAGCTCCCCGCTCCAGTGTCCGTGTTCGAACACGGCCGCGGTTGCCGCGTCGAAGCCGAAGGGGTCCTCGAACAGCAGCTCCCGGATGTCGGCGCCGAGCGCCTCCTCGGCGGGGTAGCCGTAGATGCGCTCGGCGCTGCGGTTCCAGTACGTGATCCGGTGCGAGACGTCGCGGACCAGGATCGCGTCCTGCGCGGCGTCGAGCAGGTCGGCCTGCCGGCGCAGCACCGTCTCCCGCTCCTCCAACGCCAGCCGGGAGGCGCGTTCCGAGGTGACGTCGCGGAAGTACACGGCGAGTCCCTGATCGGAGGGGTAGGTGTGGATCCGGAAGCAGGCGCCCAACGGGGGGTAGTCGTACTCCTCCACGACCTGGGTCCCTTCGCCCTGCATCGCGCGCGCGAAGGCCGCCTCGACCGCGCCCCCGACGGCGTCCGGGAACTCCTCCCAGATGGTTCTACCGAGCAGGTCCGCGCGGTCGCGGCGCAGCAACTCGGCGGCACGCTGGTTGACGAAGGTGAACCGCCAGTCACGATCGAGGGTGAAGAACGCGTCGGTCATGCTCTCGAGCGTCGTCGTGAGTCGCCGGGCCGCTTCCTCGGCGGCCCGGCTCGCTCGTCGCAGGTCCGAGATGTCCTGGAAGGCGCCGATGATGCCGCGGATCCGCCCGCGCGTGTCACGGTCCGCTTCGCCGATGGCGCGCACCGGGATGCGCCGCCCGGCGAAGGTGACGACCTCCAGTTCGAGGTCGAACGGTGTCCCGTCCTCGAGGCATGTGGCGATCGCTGCTTCGAGGCGTTCGCGGTCGAGGGCGGGGTAGAGGCGAAGCGCTTCCTCGAAGGTCGGCTCCGCGTCGCCCGTGTGGTCGAGGACGCGGAAGATCTCCTCCGACCACTCCTGGTGGTGATCGGTCGCGTCGAGCGACCAGCCGCCGATCAACGCGAGCTCGCCGGCCAGGCGCCGCAGGCTCTCGCTCCGGTGCAGCCGTTCCTCCGCACACCGCGCAGCGGTGATGTCCTCCGCCGTCGCGGCGACGTGCAGGGGGCGACCGTGCTCGTCGCGGACGAGGGACACGCTCACCCGTGCCCAGATGACGTCGCCGTCCTTGCGCAGGTAGCGCTTCTCGAGAACGAACCACGGTCGCTCGCCGGCGAGCAGGGCCGCGATCTCGCGACGGTTGGCCTCCCGATCATCCGGATGCGTGACACCGAGGAAGTCCAGCTCCCGCAGTTCCTCCTGCGCGTAGCCGATCATGGCCAGGAAGGCGGGGTTCGCCTCGATGAAGCGTCCATCGACGTCGGTGATCGCGATGCCGGGACCGGAGCCCTCGAACAGTCCGCGGTACCGACGCTCGCTGTCGGCGAGGGCACGCTCGGCCGCCGCCCGTTCCGAGATGTCCCGGGCGATCGTGAAGACCCCGGTCACCGCACCCGGTGCACCGACGGGCACGTGTGTGAGGCGTACCAGCAACGGCGACCCGTGCGCGTCGAGCCCACGGACGTCGTAGCTGTCGGTGTCGCCCGCCGCCGCCCGTTCCAGACCCGCGTCGACCCGTGAGGCGTCGTCCGGGTGGGCGAACCGCAGTGAACTGTCCCCGCGCAGCTCCTCGACCGGGCAACCGACCAGACGCTCGAAGGCCGGGTTGGCTCGCAGCAACCGACCGGCCGGGTCGGTGGCGACGATCGGATCCGGGTGTCCGGTGAACAGCACCTCGCACGGTGGGTCCTCGTCGGTCCACTGCGGACCGGACTCGCTCATCGAGGACCTCCTCCCGTGGTGGCGATGCGAACGGACCCGTGCGTCAACACGCCGGGGCGGGACGCCCGAAGAGGAACCCCTGGGCCAGGGGCACACCGAGCTGGTGGAGCGTCTCCGCCTCAAGCTCGCGTTCGACCCCCTCGGCGACCAGTTGCGCGTCGAACGCCGCAGAGAAACCGATCAGCCCGTGCACCAGGGCCTGACGTACCGGATCCGCGTCGATCCCCGCGCACCAGCTGCGGTCCAGCTTCACGAGGTCCGGGCGCAGCTCGAAGATGTGACGCAAGCTGGCGTAGCCCGCACCCGTGTCGTCGACGGCGAGGCCCACGTCCGGGAGGTCGACGAGCCGGTCACGGACGCCGGCGTAGTCGTCGACGTGCTCGTTCTCGGTCAGCTCGATGATGAGCGGTCGCCCAGCGCTCCCCAGCTGCTCCTCGGCCGCCCCGGCGAGCAGGGTCGCGGCGGAGACGTTGAGCGACAGCCAGGTGTCGGGGGCCAGTGCGTCCGCAGCGTCGAGGTGACGCTCGATCGCCTCCGTCTCCAGCTCCGCGCCGAAACCGGCCTGGCTCGCGCGTGCGAACGCGATGTCGGGTCGGGTGCCGTCGCCGAACCGGGACAGACCCTCGTAGCCGACGACCGCCTGGTCGTGCAGGCTCACGATGGGTTGGTAGACGGGATGGAGCCCCCCGGAGGCGAGCAGCTCGTCGAGCCATCCCCGTGCGTCGCGCGCGGAGGACTGGCGCGACACCGAATCGGCCACGACCGCCCCGAGCTGGGGCGCGAGGTCGCTCAGCGTGGACACGGCCAGCTGCGCTCCGCCGTGATCCACGCTCACGTCGATGACACCCACGAGGTTGCCGGCGAAACGCAGTGGCACGCGGACCCGCACGCTCGAGCCCGTCCCGGCGCCGGGGGTGAGCACCGCGAAGGCCTCGTCGTGCTCGGACCCGGTGGGCTCGGGCGCCGTGATGGACAGCTCGAGCAGCGGCAGCTCGGTGGTGAGCACGTCGAGGAGCTCGCGCTCGAGCACCGCGAGGGGCACGGTGCGGTCCAGCTCCACGATGCGGCGCGCGAGCTGGGAGCGGGCGGCGAGCTGCTGGTCGAGCCGGGCGAGCCACTGCGACCGGTCACGCAGCTGCGCGGCCACGCGTGCCAGCAACTCGCGCAGCTCCACGGGCTTGACCAGGTAGTCGTTGGCTCCCGCATCCAACCCGGCCAACTTGCTGTCGAGCGCGCCGTCCCCCGAGACGAACAGGATGCCCATCGCCTGGTGGCGGGGGTCGCGCCGGATGGCGCTGGCCAGCTCGATCCCCGACATGCCCGGCATCCCCATGTCGACCAACGCCAGATCGGCCGAGCGTTCCTCCAGCAGTTCGAGTGCGGACCAGCCGTCGGTCGCCTCGAGCGTCTCGTAACCACCGTGGCGCAGCGCCGCGAGGAACACCCGGCGGACCCGCTCGTCGTCGTCGACGACGAGCACGCTCGCTCGCCGGGAGGCGCTGGTCCCCGTAGCCCCCACGTCCCCACCGAGCACGCACACGACCTTTCGACCTCGTGGCTGCGGAGGCTCGCCGCCTCGAGCGACCCCCGGCACCACCACGCTGAGTAGACGGAGCGTCACTGTAGGTGAACCAGTTGTTGTGGACCACCCGGTGTGTCCGTACGGCCGGATCGACCGAGCTCGAACGGGTGATGGCTGCGGTGGTCGAGCCCGGTCGCCGGGACACGCGGCCTCCCGTGCGACGGAGCGGCGCACCGGGGACGACGGCCGGGAACCGTCGCAGCGGCGCGTCGCGATCTTCGTTCGTGTTCCGCGGTTCCGCGGCATCGAGGGCTTACGCTGCGGCCACCGTTCCATCGGATCCCACGGAGGTTGCACGGATGGCACCTGCGAAGAAGGCGTCGGCCAAGAAGACCTCGGCCAAGAAGACCGCCAAGAAGACGGCGGACCGGGCCAGTTCGTCGGCCAAGAAGACCGCGCGCAAGGCCAGCGGCACCGCCAAGAAGACGGCGCGCAAGGCCAGCGGCAGCGCGAAGCGGGCGGCGAAGAAGGCGACCCGTACGGCCAGCGCGGCCACGACCGGCAACGTCGTCGTGGCGTCGCAGGTCAAGGAAGCCGTCAAGCGCAACGACGTGCGCATGTCCTCCGAGTTCGTCGAGGCCCTGAACGAGGAGGTCGCCGAACGGATCGAGAAGGCGACGCAACGGGCCAAGGACAACGGCCGCAGCACGGTGCGACCCTCGGACCTCTAGCCGTCCGGGCTCCGGGCGGACCCCCGCCCGGAGCCTCGCGCACCGCTCCGAGGCGACCGTACGTCCACGCCGGTGGCTCCCGTGTCGGACGTCGGTGAGGGGTTCGGCGCGCTCCGCGCGTCCAGCTCGTCGGACCGGTGAGTTCGACGCGGCCCGTCCGTCCACCTCGACGGACCGGTGAGTTCGACGCGGCCCGTCCGTCCACCTCGACGGACCGGTGTCCGCGTGCCACGGTGATGCTGCGCCCGCGGCCCTCGCCCCGGGTGCGGGATGCCCTGCCGGTCCCGGTCGGAGCGACGATGCGCACAGGGAGCATGGCGGATGAGCGGAGTGAGGGTCCTGGTCGGAACGCGCAAGGGAGCGTTCCTGTTGACCTCCGACGGGCACCGGACGTCCTGGGACGTCACGGGACCGCTGTTCGGAGGCTGGGAGATCTACCACGTCAACGGGTCGCCGAAGGACCCGGATCGGCTGTACGCATCCCAGTCGAACGGCTGGTTCGGTCAGATCCTGCAGCGCTCGGACGACGGTGGCCGGACGTGGGAGGCCGTCGGCAACGACTTCACCTACGAGGGTGACCCCGGTACGCACCTGTTCTACGACGGCTCCTCGATGCCGTGGAGGTTCCAGCGCGTGTGGAACCTGATGCCCTCGGCGACCGACCCCGACACGGTCTACGCCGGGGTCGAGGATGCGGCCCTGTTCCGCAGCACCGACGGAGGTGCGAGCTGGTCGGAGCTCGACGGACTACGCGGTCACGACTCCGCCTCGACGTGGGCGCCGGGTGCTGGTGGGCTGTGCCTGCACACGATCCTGCCGCAGGACGACTCGCGCATGCTCGTGGCGATCTCGGCCGCTGGGGTCTTCGCCACCGAGGACGGTGGCGAGAGCTGGCGGCCGGCCAACGACGGCCTGCGCTCCGAGTTCATGCCGGAACCCGAAGCCGAGGTGGGGCACTGCGTCCACAAGCTCGCGGCACATCCGGAGCGTCCGGAGGTCGTGTTCATGCAGAAGCACTGGGACGTGATGCGCAGCGACGATCACGGACGATCCTGGCGTGAGATCAGCGGGGACCTGCCGAGCGACTTCGGTTTCGCGATCGACGTGCACGGCCACGACCCCGACACGGTCTACGTGGTGCCCATCACCAGCGACGAGCAGCACTTCCCGCCGGACGGCCGGTTGCGCGTCTACCGCAGCCGGACCGGCGGTGACGAGTGGGAACCGCTGACCGACGGGCTGCCTCAGGAGCACTGCTACGTCAACGTGCTCCGGGACGGCATGGCGGTCGACTCCATGGATCCGTGCGGCGTGTACGTCGGCACCACCGGGGGGCAGGTGTACGGATCGCCCGACGGTGGGGACCACTGGAGCCCCATCGTCCGCGATCTGCCGGCCGTGCTGTCGGTCGAGGTGCAGACGCTGCCGTGAGCGCGCAACCCGCTCCAGACGCCGCGGCCGTCCCGGTACGCGTGGCCATCCCGCAGCAGCTGCGCACGCTCGCCGGCGTCGCGTCCAGCGAGGTGGTCGTGCAGGCCGCGACGCCACTCACGGTGCGTTCGTGCCTCGACGCGCTCGAGACGACCCACCCCACGCTCGTCGGCACGGTCCGCGACCGGGGGACCGGTCGCCGGCGGCCGATGATCCGGATCTACGCCGACGGCGAGGACCTCTCGGACGAACCGCCGGACACCCCGCTTCCCGCCCGCGTCACCGACGGCGCCGAGCCGCTCCGGCTCGTCGGGGCGATCGCCGGCGGCTGAGACCGGGCGAGGCGGCTGGCCGTGAGCGTCGGGTCGGCGGCTACAGCCGACGTTGCAGCGGGACCACCGGCTTCGAGCCCCCGCCCACGGTCAGGTCGTCGAGCAGCCGCCGGGTCGCCGCCGCCACCTCGTCGACCGCTGCCTCGAACGTCGCCTGGTTGGCCGCCGACGGCACGCGGTACCCGCTCACCTTCCTCACGTACTGCAGGGCGGCGTCGCGTACCTCCGCATCGGTCGCGGCCGGCTCGGCTCCTCGGAGTTGCTGGATGTTGCGGCACATGCCGGCAACCTACGTCGCGGCGTCGGCCCGCGCCACACGCACGTCGAGGTGTTCGAGCCACAGCGGGCCCTCGGTCGTGCCCCAGGCGATCTCCGCGGCGTCGCGCCCGGTCGCGATCCGCGCCAGCGTGCCCACCGGGGCCAGCCCGGTGGCGTCGAGCAGCCGCCAGCCGCGGCCGTCGTGGGCCTCCACCACCGCGTGGAAGTCGGGCGGTTCGAGGTCGAGGGCGTACGCGGCCACGAGGCGCGCGGGCACGCCCAGGCCGCGCAGCAGCGTCGCCGTCAGGTGCGCGAGGTCGCGGCAGACGCCGGTCCGTCGCAGCATCGTCTCGTCGGCGGCGGTGTGCACGTCGCTCGTGCCCGGTACGTAGGCGATGTTGTGCTGGACCCAGGCTCGGACCTGCTCGAGCAGGGCACCCGTCCGCTCGGCCCGACCGAAGAGGTGGTCGGCCGTGGGTCCGAGCACGTCCGCCGGGCAGTAGCGGCTCGGCAGCGTCCACGTGAACAGGTCGAGGTCCAGGTCACCGAGCGAGGGCAGAGCGAGGTCGGCGTCGACGGAGCTCTGGTGCAGATCGACGGTCGCGTCGTAGGCCAGCCGCACGGTCGTCGGCTTCGCGTGCAGCCTGAGCGGGCGCGCACCGCCGTCGCGCCGGGGGCCGGGATCGTCCACCTCGGCGCCCTCGACGGACAGCTCCTCGTCGACGATCGTCTGCCCCGCGGCCTGTGCCACTCGCACGAGCAGCACGGCGGTGGCCGGCTCCGGTGTGTTCCAGCCCATGCGGGTGTGGACGGTGAGCCTGGTCATGACGGCCTCAGGGTGCGCGTTGGTCGGCGGATCGACGCTACCGGCCTCTGCCGCACCGGTGAACCGGGCGGTGGACGGGCGCACGGGCCGGGCAGGTGGCCCGTGGGTACCTTCCAGCGGCACCCGCAGCCCCGAGCGTCCGAGGCCGACGATGACCTCCCGCGCCCGAGCCCTGGTGGCGCGTGTGCCGGACGAACGGGACCGCTTCGCCGATCTCCTGCGCGTCGGCGCCATCGTGATGGTCGTCCTCGGTCACTGGATGGTGGCCGTCGTGCTGACCAACGACGAGCTCCGGGCCCAGCAGCTGCTCGCCGTCGAGCCGTGGACCCGGCCCCTCACGTGGGTGTTCCAGGTCATGCCCGTGTTCTTCTACGTCGGCGGCTACGTGAACGTGGCCTCGTACCGGCGGTCGCTGAGCCGCGGTGAGTCGTGGACGAGGTGGGTGCGGCGACGAGCGATGCGCCTGCTCGGGCCGCTGGTGCCCGTGCTGGGCCTGTGGCTCCCGACCGCGGTGGTCTTCGCCGTGCTCGGGCTCTCCGAGGACCTGATCGAACGGGCCGTGGAGACGGC
>SKTG01000419.1 GCA_007118045.1 Nitriliruptoraceae bacterium | reverse complement strand
TGCGGCCAGTGGCCCCGCCACCGCCACCCGCCGCCCCCCACGGTGCATGGGTGCGCCGCTCCGTGAGCAGCGATGCGGTCGCCTCGTCGCCGAGCACCTCCAGGACGCGTCGCAGGCCCCGTCCCCCCGCGTGTTCCCCCGTACCGCCCGAGCCGTCCCGCAGCCGGTACTCGACCACACGGACGGGGTAGGCGAGCTCGAAGGCCTCGATCGGGGTGTTCTTCGTGTTCGTCATGTGCGAGTGCGTGCCGTCTGCACCGGCCCCCCACGGTCCCGCGCCCGTCCCGCCGGCGAGCGTCTCGTAGTAGGTGAAGGGCTCACCGCCTCGGTCCGATCCGGCTCCTCCTCGACCCGAGCGTGGGTCGACCCCTCCGAGCAGCGTGTTGTTCATGGTGCCCTGGCTCGCCGCGCCCACGCGGTCGGGTGCCGCCTGCGCGAACGCCCCCAGGAGCACGTCCACGATGCGTTGGGAGGTCTCCACGTTCCCGGCCGCGACGGCCGCCGGCGGGAGGGCGTCGACGATCGAACCCTGCTCGGTGAGCACCGTGAGGGACCGGGTGAGGCCGTCGTTGGCGGGCAGATCGGGGGCGGCGACGGCACGGAGCGCGTACACGGCAGCGGAGACGGTCACGGCCAGTGGCGCGTTGACGCTGCCGGGTACCTGCCGGGCGGAGCCACGCAGGTCACAGGTGACGTCCGGGCCGTCGATCGTGAGCACCACCCGGATGGGGATGTCCTCGACACCCGTCCCGTCGTCGTCCAGGACGTCCTCGAAGCGGTAGGTGCCGTCGGGCAGCTCCTCGACGGCCGCGGCCAGTGCCCGCTCCGCGTGGTCGAGCGTCGCCGCCATGGCCGCGGCCAGGCCATCGACGCCGAGCTCGGTCGCCAACGTACGCAGCCGGGTGGCCGTGAGGTAGTTGGCGCCGACCTGCGCTCGCAGGTCGCCGAGGCGCTCCCGCGGCGTCCGGGTGTTGGCCAGCAGCAGGGCGACGAGGTCCCTGGACTCCTCGCCGGCGACCGCCAGCTTGACCGGCGGGATACGCAACCCCTCGGCGAAGATCTCCGTGGCCCCAGCCGGCATCGAGCCCGGCGCCGCCCCGCCGACGTCGGAGTGGTGCGCCCGGTTCGCCGCGAAGCCGAGCAGGTGGCCCTCCTCGTCGTGCACCGGGGCCACGAGCGTCCAGTCCGGCAGGTGCGTGCCCCCCGCGAACGCGTCGGAGACCAGCACCTGATCGCCGGGAGCGAGCTCGTCGAAGGCCTCGCGCGCCGCCGCCACCGACATCGGCATCGAGCCGAGGTGGACCGGGATGTGCTCGGCCTGGGCCACCATCCGGCCGTCGGCGTCGAAGACCGCCGTCGAGCAGTCCACCCGCTCCTTGATGTTGGGGGAGTACGCCGTGCGCCGCAGCGCCGCTCCCGCCTCCTCGGCGGTGCCGATCAACGCGTTGCGGACCACCTCGAGGGTGATCGGGTCGACCTCGTCGCCTGCCACGTCCACCTCCTGCAGGTGGTGAACCTAGCCGCCACCCGGCCCTGATCGGGAGGCGGTCGAGGTCGTCCTGGGATCCGGTCGGTCCGTCCCGCCGAGGTCGCCGCCGCCGGCCCCGTCGCGCGGTCCTCCGAACAGCCCACCGAGCCCGTCGTCCCCGAACAGGTCCGCGAGCCCGTCGTCCCCGAACAGCTCCCCGAGCTGGTCCTCCCCGAAGAGCTCCTCCAGCTCGTCGCGGAACAGCTCCTCGAGCTCCCCGTCCTCGAACAGGTCCTCGAAGCCCCCGAACGGGCCGGAGGCGCCGTCGCGCGCGTCATCGTCTCCGTCGCCCGGGGTGTCCGGCTGCCGGTCCGCGGCCTCGAGACGCGTCTCCAGGTCGTCGACCTCGCTCTCGAGGGCCGCGACGTCGCGCTCGAGGCGTTCCACCTCCTCGTTGGCCTGGTCCAGCGCGCGTGCCTGCGCGAGGGTCAGCACCCCCAACGCGAGCAGGGCGAACGCGAGCAGGCCGACGAGCGTCGGCAGGATCCAGGTGGGCATGCGCGCAGGGTACGAGGGCGCGACGGCCCCGCGCCCCGAGGCTCCGGCGTCAGCGCGTTGCGAGGACGAGGACACCGTGCGGGTCGACCTCGCCCGTCTGCCACGGCGCCACCCACACGGTCGCGTCCAGCCCGACGACCACGAGGGGCCCTTGGAGCGCCGCTCCGGCGCCGAGGCGGGAGCGGTCGACCACCGTGGCGCGGACCGTCTCGCCGTCGAGCACGACGTCCCGCCGGGCCAGGGCGGCAGCCTCGACGTCGCCGCCACCGGTCAGCTCCGGGAGGGGCAGCTCCGGGGCGGGCGCCTCCACGCGCACCCGCAGCGTCACCAGCTCGACGTCCTCGCCCCGCTGGTCGTAGCCGTAGCGGTCCAGGTGCGCCGCGTGGAACGCGTCGATCAGGGCGGTGGGATCGCTCCGGCCAGCATCGGCCCCCGGGGCCGGGATCTCCAGCTCGAAGGCCTGTCCGCGGTAGCGCAGGTCCGCCGTCGGGTGGGTCGCCGCCACCTCCACGCCCTGCTCCTCGAGCACGGCCACCGCCTCCGCACGCAGCTCCTCCCACCCCTCGTCCAACCACGCCGCGTCGAGCGCGTGGTCGGCGACCACCCGGGAGCGCGCCCGGTCGACCGTGACGGGCGCCGCCAGCAGGCCCTG
>SKTG01000460.1 GCA_007118045.1 Nitriliruptoraceae bacterium | reverse complement strand
CGTTCCTTCGGTTCTTGATCGCCGGACCACGTGGTCCGGACTGCGAGGTTCGCACGGCGTCGGGCGGATCGTCGGTTCCGCAGGGTGCGGTGTTGGATGGTCGGTTCCGCACGGTGTGGTTCGGATCGATGGCTCTAGACGGTGCGGTTCGGGTAGTGGTCGGGCGGTCGCGCTGTCGTCGTCGGGTTCGCGTCCACGAGGCTCGCGGACGGTTCCACCGTAGGCGGGCTCAGGCCCGGGTCCGTGCCCGCGGGGCCGTCATCGGGTCGGGTGGCCACTCGGTCGGCGGGGAAGCCGGCCCACCACTCGGTCGGGGGGACCGCCGGCCCTCCGCTCGCCCGTCCACAGCCCGCCTCGTACCCGGCGGCCGCCTGTCGCACCTTCATGTCATCATGTGTGTCATGAACCACTTCGACGCAGTTCCCGACGACGCCGCCCAGCGGGACGCGGCCGCGGACGCCCACGAGCCGAGGGACGAGGTGCTGGCCGGGTGTCCGCCGCTCGAACGCCTGCTCGAGGTGCTCGAGCACATCGACCATCTCAACGCCACCGCCGTCGACCTCGTCGACCGGTTGCAGGAGTCGGGCGAGGCCGAGGCCCTCACCGGACTCCCCCTGGAGGTCTGGCTCTCGGCCCGTGGCAGGCAGGTGCGCAGCGACCGGCAGATGCTCGGCACCGCCGCCGACGTGCTGCGGTGGTTGCCGACGCTGCGGCTGGCCTTCGCTCGCGGACAGGTGTCCTGGGGGCAGGTCCGCGCGGTCGTCCTGATGGTCGTGAAGCTCCCCTCGCACCTGCACGACGCGATCGACGCGGAGCTCGCCGCCGCGATCCCGGCGCTGGACGACGCGGAGCCGGACGCCCTGCTGCACGTGATCCGGCGGGTGACCAGCCATGCCGAGCCCTCGGCCGACGACCGCGACGAGCAGCGGTCGGTCCGGGAGCGCTTCCTCGCCCTGCAACCGCGGCTCGACGGCGCGGGGGGCACCATGTACGGCGAGTTCGACCCGCTCGGTTTCGCGGTGCTCGACTCCTGGTTCTCCACGGGACCGCCGCCGGCGGGTCGGTCACGCGACCAGCTCGGGGGTTCCGCTGACCCCGACCGCCGCAGGACCACCGCGCGCGAGATCGGCCGTCGACGTGCCGACCAGCTGGTCGAGCGGCTCGCGGGGGACCTGGCCGGCCCGCACGCAGCGTCCGATGCGACCGGGGGCCCGACGGGTCGCGCGCGGCCGCGTCCCACCCTGCTGCTGCGTCTGCCGTACGCCTCGCTGCTCGGTGGCGAGGTCCCGGGGGAGCTGCTCACGACGTTGACCGGGGGTCGGCTCCGCCTCTCGGCACGCGCCAGCCGCCAGCTGGTGGCGACCGGTGGCGCCGACCTCCGCACGATCGTCGTCGACCAGGCGGGTGAGGTGCTCGGCGTCGGGCGCCGGACCCGGGTGCCTCCCGCGTGGCTCCGGGACGCGGTGCTCGCTCGCGACGCGACGTGTTCGGCGCCGGGGTGCCGGGTCGCCGCGCGCCTCTGTCACCTCGATCACGCACACCGCGCGGAGGACGGCGGCCCCACGGACGCCGCCAACCTCTCGCCGCTGTGTGCGACCGACAACCACGCGCGTGAACGCGACGGTTGGGACGCCCGCGGCGACCCCGACGGCACCCGCCGTTGGCGGCACCGTCGCACCGGGGTCGAGGTCCGCCACGTGCCCGACACCTGGCGACCCCCGCCCACCCACTCGCGAACCGGTTCACCGCGCGATGGACCCCGGCGGCCGACGGGCCCCCGGTCCGACCCCCAGGCCCTGCCGGCGAACACCACGGCACCCCGCCGCGATCCTGCTCGCGCACCGGCGCCCGTGGATCCGTCCGTCCCGTTCTGAACGTCGGCCGGCCCGCAGCTGCGTGGGCCGGCCGACCGCCCTGCGCGTTCGGATCAGGCGCGCTGCCGCGCGCGCGGGTCCGGGCGCAGCGCCGTCCACACGGTGGCGTGGGGGCGGAAGCCGAGACGCCGGGCGAGCCGCTCGGCAGCCGAGGCCGGCTCCGTGGCGAGACCGACCCGGCTACCGGGCGCGACCTCGAGGTGTCGCACGATCGCCCGGTAGGTCAACCGCGACGCGATCCCGATGCCGCGGTGCACGGGGTGGGTCACGACGTCCTCCACGACGGCGAGACCCTGCCGGTCGTGGACCAGCGTCAGCCGTGCGACGGGTCCGCCGTGCCGCATCGCCACCCACACCTGACAGCGACCGGCGGCCGCCAGCTCCCGCTGGACGTCCGCGGACCACTCGGTCATGTCGGCGTCGTACTCGCGCCACGCGTCGGGTGAGTCACCGACGGCGTAGCGGTAGAGCACCGTCGCGGCGTGCCACCGCCGGTCGACGGCGCCGCCCGGCACCGCGGAGGGCGCCTCGACGGGTACGAGGTCGGCGCTGGGCTCACGCTCGGGCGGGTGCAGCTCGTCCAACAGCAGCACGGTGACGGCGGACAATTCGAGCCCGAGCCGGGTGGCCGCCTGCAGGAGCGCAGGGTCCGGCTCCGGTCCCGTCGACGACGCGTCGGGGGCCGAGGGTTCCTCCCACCGCAGCTGCCGGTGACGCGCGCCGAGGACCCCCACGGTCCCGTCGAAGCGCTCCAACCAGCCGGCGAGATCCTCGGGCTCCGGCCTGGCCTCGAGGTCCAGCGTGTTGCCGTCGCGCAGGTCGGGGCGTGAGGGCGTGCGGACCGTCACGTGGTCGCGGGCGTAGGTGACCAGGGACCGGCCCGAGAGCCCCACGCGTCGCACGGCGAGGCCGAGCCGGTCGTCCAGCCGCCGCACCGACCCCGCTCCCGCCGCCGTCCGCTCCACGCTCAGGCCTGGGCCTCCCGGGCGAACAACGGCACGTCGAGCCGGACGAGGTCGTCGAAGCTCTCCCGACGGACCAGCTCCCTGACCTCGCCCTCGCGCACCAGCACGGCCGCTGGCCGCGGCAGCTGGTTGTACCGCGACGACATCGAGGCGGTGTAGGCACCCGTGGCCGCCACGGCGATGAGGTCGCCGACCGCCAGGTCACCCGGCAGCGGCGCGTGGTCACGTACCAGGTCCCCCGATTCGCAGTGCTTGCCGACCACCGTGACCGCCCGGGGCGGCACCTCGGACCCGCGCCCGACCAGGGCGATCTCGTGCTCGGCGTCGTACAGGGCGGGACGGATGTTGTCGCTCATGCCGCCGTCGACGCTCACCCACGTCGTCAGCCCGGGGAGGGGCTTGACGGTGCCGACCTCGTACAGGGTGATCGTGGAGGGGCCGACGATGGCGCGGCCGGGCTCGACGAGCAGGCGGGGACGTGGGTACCCGAGCGCGACGCACCGCTCCTCGACCGTGCGCACGACGGCGTCGCCGTAGCGCGCCACCTCGACCGGATGGTCCTCGTGGGTGTAGCGGATGCCCATACCCCCACCGAGGTTGAGCTCCGTCAGGACGATGCCGTGCTCCTCCCGCCACCGCGCCATCAGGTCGAGCGTGACCTCCGCGTTCGCGATGAAGGGATCGGTCCCGAAGATCTGGGACCCGATGTGGGCGTGGATGCCGAGCACCTCGACGTGGGCCAGCTCCCGGGCCGTCGACAACGCTTCGTCCGCCAACCCGAGCGAGAGCGTGAACCCGAACTTGGCGTCATCGTGCCCGGTGCGCACGTAGTCGTGGGTGTGGGCGTCGATGCCGGGCGTGATGCGCAACCAGATCGGCGCGACCGTCCCCCGCGCCGCTGCCAGACGGTCCAACCGGTGGAGCTCGTCGAACGAGTCGACCACGATGCGGCCGACCCCGACCTCCAGCGCCCGGTCCAGCTCCTCGATCGACTTGTTGTTGCCGTGGAACACCAGCCGCTCCGGCGCGACACCCGCCACCAGCGCGGTGTGGAGCTCGCCGCCCGAGGCGACGTCGACGAGCAGGCCCTCCTGGTCCACCAGCTGCAGCAACCCGACCGTGCACCAGGCCTTCGAGGCGTAGACGACGTCCACGCCGGGGAAACCCGTCACGTAGCGCTGGCAGCGCTGGCGCAGGTCGTGCTCGTCGACGATCCAGAGCGGCGTACCGTGCTCACGGGCGAGGTCGGTCACGGCGACACCGCCGATCGTCAGCGCGCCGCGGGCGTCGCGTTCGGCGGTCAGGGGCCAGGGTCCGGGCACGGCTACATCCGTTCGGGGGCGGTGACGCGCAGCAGTCCGAGCGCGTTGGCCAGCACCTGCTTCGCGGCCACGGCCAACCAGTAGCGCGCCCGGCCGACCGCCTCCTGCTCGGCGCGCTGCTCGTCGGTGGCGTCGGCCGGTGCCAGGATGCGGCACTCGGTGTAGAAGCGGTGGAAGGTCCCGGCGAGGTCCTCCGCGTACCTGGCGAGCCGTTGGGTCGCACGCAGCTCCGCCGCCTGTGCGACGACCAGCGGCAGCTGCGCCATCGCCGTGAGCAGCTCCAGCTCGGCGGGGTGGGTCAGCAACGACAGGTCGACCTCGTCGAGCGTGCCGTGGTCGAACCCGCGCTCGTCGGCCGTGCGGATCAACGAGTTGATGCGCGCGTGGGCGTACTGCACGTAGTAGACCGGGTTCTCCATCGACTGCTGCGCGACCACGGCCAGGTCGAAGTCGATCGTGGTGTCCAGGCCCTGGCGGAGGAAGTGGTAGCGCACGACGTCGACGCCGACCTCCTCGATCACCTCATCGAGGTCGACCGTCTCACCGGCCCGCTTCGACATGCGCACGGGCTCGCCGGCCCGCAGCAGGTTGACCAGCTGGCCGATGCGGATCTCCACCCGATCCTCCGGCACGCCGAGGCAGGCGGCCGCGGCTCGCAACCGGTCGACGTAGCCGTGGTGGTCGGCGCCGAGCAGGTAGTACAGCTGGTCCGCACGCGACCACTTGTCGCGCAGATAGGCGCAGTCGGCCGCGAAGTAGGTGGGCCGGCCGTCGGAGCGGATCAGGGCCCGGTCCTTGTCGTCACCGTGATCGGTCGTCCGCAGGAACAGGGCACCGTCGGCCTCGTAGGCCTGGCCCCGCTCCCGCAGCTCCGCCACGGTCGCCTCGACCGCGCCGGTGCCGTGCAAGCCGTCGCGCTCCGAGAACCAGACGTCGAAGTCGACCCCCATGGTGTGCAGGACGTGTTCGATACGGCGGCGCATCACCTCGACGCCGAGGACACCGACGCGGGCCGAGACCCCCGGGTGAACGCGCTGGTCGGCTGCTGCGGGTCCGGCTCGTTCTCCCGCTGGTGGCCGGGTCTCGGCGACCTCGTGGTCGTCGAGGACGCCGTCGCGGTGCTGCACGCCGGCGGTCTCGTCACCGACCACGTCGTCGTCGCCCGGCTGCACGTCGAAGAGGCCGTCGCCGTGGGTCTCCACCAGCTCCCGGGCCACCCCCACGATCGCCCGACCCCGGTAGTGCTCGTCCCCGAGATCCTGACCCGTGGCGACCAGGACCACCGACTCACCGAAGCGCCGGATCTGCTCACCGGCGTCGTTGACGTAGTACTCGCGCACGACGGTGTCGCCGGCCGCCTCGAGCAGCTCGGCGATCGCGTCGCCGGTGGCCGCCCAGCGACCCGCACCGACGTGCAGCGGACCCGTCGGGTTCGCGGACACGAACTCGACGTTGACGGCACGCCGTTGCTCCTCGGGCTTGACGCTGCGGCCGTAGCGAGGCCCCGCGGCGACGACCTGGCGCACCAGGTCCTCGTGGTAGCGGTGCGCGAAGCGGAAGTTCACGAAGCCGGGCCCCGCGATGGAGACCTCGTCGACGACCTCGGGGACCTCGAGGTGGTCGACGATCAGCTGGGCGACCTCGCGCGGGTTGCGCGCGGCGGGCTTGGCCAGGCGCAGGGCGGCCGTGGTCGCCCAGTCACCGTGCTCGGGCTGCTTGGGCTTCTCGAGCTCCGGGTCCGCGTCGGGCAACCCGGCGACGGCGAGCGCTTCGCGGATCCGCGTGTCGAGGTCGCCGAGCACGGGGTCGAGCAGGTCGGGGCGAGCCATACGTGGTTCCGAGGAGGTCGAAAGGGCGGAGGTGGTCGGAAGCGTACGACGCCGCCGGGGCGGTGCCCACCGCGGGCCCGACCGCGGGGCCGCGGCCCACCCTCCACGCATGACCGCGGGGGACGGCGGCGCTAGCCGGCGGCTTCCTCGGTGCCGGTCGGGCTCGAACCCGTCGGGCTCGAACCGCTCGAACTCGATGCGGCCGACGCCGAGTGGCCGGTGGCGAGCAGCTGCTCGACGCGGCGCACCAGGCCGATCGGGTCGAACGGCTTGGTCACGTAGTCCGAGGCGCCGGCCCGCCGGCCCCTGGCGAGATCGCTCGGTTGCGCGCACGCGGACACGAACAGGATCGGGATCGTCGCCGTCCCGGGCACCGCCCGCAGCCGCTCGCAGAGCGTGAAACCGTCGAGCCGGGGCATCATCACGTCGAGCAGCACGGCGTCGGGGGCGCGCTCGGTGGCGACCTGCTGGGCATCGAGCCCGTCGCGGGCAACCAGGACCTCGTGGCCGTCCAGGGTGAAGTTGAGCTCCAGCAGCTCGATCGTGCTCGGGTCGTCGTCGACGATCAGGATGCGGGCCACGCAGCGGGCTCCTCGCGGGGGCTGATGCGGTCGGGTGGGGGGCTCGGCGGCTCGGCGGGGCGGTGCGCGCTCCGGCGTCGGCCGGGTGGGGCGGCCGCAGGCCTGCTGGTACGTTGACCTGTCGCGGCAGCGAGGCGCCGCCTTCGCCCCCGTAGCTCAGTGGATAGAGCACCGGCCTCCGGAGCCGGAAGCGTAGGTTCGATTCCTACCGGGGGTACCACACCACCCCGCCTCACGGCGAGGATCCGCCGGATCACCTCAAGGCTTCTCGAGCACCTGCGGAACCGCTCGGCCACGTCGCCCGCCGGGCCGGGCCGCCCTACGCTCGCGCCCCAGCCTCGGCCCCACAGCGTGAGCGGAGCCCGGAATGGCCACCATCGACGTCAGCGACCGATCGATCTACGAGCGCACGATCGGGATCGAGCACGATCCGCTCGAGCTGCCGCGCCGCCACCTCGACGAGCGTGGCCGCGAGATCGCGCCGGACCTGATCGCGTTGATGGGCGACACGCCCCTGGTCGCCCTCGACCGGCTCTCGTCCGACGTACCGCCCACGCTCGTCGCCAAGCTGGAGATGCTCAACCCGGGCGGCTCCGTCAAGGACCGCATCGGGATCTCGATGATCGAGGCGGCCGAGGCCGCCGGCGAGCTGCGGCCCGGCGGCACGATCGTCGAGCCGACCTCCGGCAACACCGGTGTCGGCCTGGCCATCGTGGCGGCGCGGAAGGGTTACCGCTGCCAGTTCGTCGTGCCGGACAAGGTCAGCCAGGACAAGATCTCGCTGTTGCGCGCCTACGGTGCCGAGGTGATCGTGTGTCCGACGGCGGTGGAACCGGAGGACCCGCGGTCCTACTACTCGGTCTCCGACGAGCTCGCCTCCCGACCGAACGCCTTCAAGCCCAACCAGTACTTCAACCAGACGAACCCGCAGACGCACGTGTTCTCCACCGGACCGGAGCTGTGGCGGCAGACGGCCGGGCAGATCGATGCGTTCGTGCTGGGGGTCGGTACCGGTGGGACCGCGACCGGCGTCGGGCGCTACCTCAAGGAGCGCAAGCCGGACGTCACCATCGTCGGGGCGGACCCCGAGGGCTCGCTGTACTCCGGGGACCAGGCACGGCCCTACCTGGTGGAGGGCATCGGCGAGGACTTCTGGCCGGAGACCTTCGACCCGTCGATCGTGGACGTGTGGGAGCAGGTCAGCGACGCCGAGTCCTTCGCGATGGCGCGACGCACCGCCCGCGAGGAGGGGTTGCTCGTCGGAGGCTCGTGTGGGACCGCGCTCGTGGCCGCCCGGCGCTACGCCGCCACCCAACCCGCGGACGCGACGATCGTGGTGCTGCTGCCCGACTCGGGCCGGGGCTACCTCTCGAAGTTCTACGACGACACCTGGCTGGCCGAGCACGGTTTCGTGGAGCACACCTCCGGTGCCGGCACGGTGGGCGACATCCTCTCGGCCAAGGGCGAACAGCTGCCGCCGCTGGTGCATCTGCACCCGGACGAGACCGTGGCAGCGGCGATCTCCCTGCTCAAGGAGTACGGCGTGTCGCAGATGCCCGTCTTCCGGGACGGCGTCCACGACGGCGCCCGGGCCGAGGACGTCATCGGGTCGGTCCGCGAGAACGCCCTGCTCGACGCGGCCCTGCGCGACGGTGAGCTGATGAGCCGGCCGATCGTCGAGGTGCTGCAGCCCCCGCTGCCCGTCGTGGCGACGGACGAGGAGATCGACCAGGTGCTCGGCGAGCTGTCCGCGGGGGCACCGGCGGTGGTCGCGCAGCACGATGGTCGCGCCATCGGGGTCCTCACCCGCGCCGACGTCCTCACGTTCCTCGCCGGAGGCGCCTCATGAACGACGCAGGGCACGGCTTCAGCACCAAGGCCATCCACGTCGGTCAGGATCCGGAGCCCCGGACCGGAGCGGTGGTGGTCCCGATCTACCAGACCTCCACCTTCGCGCAGCCCAGGGTGGGCGAGCACACCGGCTACGAGTACGCCCGCACGGGCAACCCGACACGGACAGCGCTCCAGGAGTGCCTCGCCGCGCTCGAGGGCACCGAGGCCGCGGTCTGCTTCGCCTCCGGCCTCGCCGCGGAGGACGCCATCTTCCGCACGCTGGCGCCCGGCGACCACGTGGTCATGGCCGACGACGTCTACGGCGGCACGTGGCGCCAGATCGCCCAGGTCCACACGCGCTGGGGCATCGAGGTGACCGCGGTCGACCTCGGCGACCTCGACGCGGTCGCGGCGGCGATGAGCCCCGCGACCAAGCTGGTGTGGGCCGAGACCCCCTCGAACCCGCTGCTGAAGATCCTCGACCTCGCCGGCCTCGCGGCGATCGCGCACGAGCACGGCGCGCGCCTGGTGGCCGACAACACGTTCGCCACGCCCTACCTGCAACAGCCGACGGCGCTGGGCGCGGACCTGATCGTGCACTCGACCACCAAGTACCTCGGCGGCCACTCCGACGTCGTCGGCGGCGCGGTGTGCACCGACGCGGAGACGGCCGAGGAGCTCGCGTTCCTGCAGAACGCGGTCGGCGCCGTGCCCGGGCCCTTCGACGCGTGGCTCACCCTGCGCGGCGTCAAGACCCTGGGCGTGCGGATGGACCGGCACTGCGACAACGCGGCCACGATCGCAGGCTGGCTCGCCGAGCACCCGCGGGTGACCTCGGTGCGCTATCCGGGGCTGGCGACGGACCCGGGCCACGAGCTCGCGGCTCGTCAGATGCAGCGCTTCGGTGGCATGGTCTCGTTCCAGGTCGACGGTGGGGTCGACGCGGCGAAGGCGGTGGCCGAGGGCACGCGCCTGTTCTTCCTCGCCGAGTCCCTCGGCGGCGTCGAGAGCCTGATCGAGCACCCCGGCATCATGACCCACGCCTCGGTGGCGGGCACACAGCTGGAGGTACCGGCCGATCTGCTGCGCCTCTCGGTCGGTATCGAGTCGGTCGACGACCTGCTGGCCGACCTCGACCGGGCGCTGGACGACGCCACGCCCGAGTAGCCTCCCGGGCCGGACGGCCACCACGTGCCGTCAGGCGCTGCGAGGAGGCCGGGTGCGCGCCCTGCTCCTGTTCAACCCGAACGCGACGACGACCGACGAGCAGGTACGCGACGAGATCGAGGCGTCGCTGCGCTCGGCGGTCGAGCTGACGGTCCAGCCGACGAAGCAGCGCGGGCACGCGACCCACCTCGTCGCCGGGGCCGTCCACGAGCAGATGGACGTCGTCTTCGCCCTCGGTGGTGACGGGACGGCGAACGAGGTCATCCAGGCCCTCGCGGGCACCTCGGTGGCGTTGGGGATCATCCCCGGCGGCGGTGCCAACGTGTTCGCGCGGGCGCTCGGCCTCCCCAACGACGCACGGCGGGCGACCGACGTCCTGCTCGAGGCGCTGCGGACCGGGCGCAGCCGGTCCATCGGCCTCGGGCGCGCCGGTCAGCGCTACTTCGGCTTCAACGCCGGCTTCGGGTTCGACGCCGCCGTGATCCGCCACACGGAACAGCACCCCCGCGCCAAGCGTTGGTTGCGACAGGGCGCCTTCCTCTGGGCCGTCGGGCGCGAATGGTCCGTGGGAGCGGGGCGCGAGCAGCCCAGCACCATCGTGACGCTGCCCGACGGTTCGACCCGCGGTCCGCTCGCGATCAGCATGGTCGCCAACGCCGACCCGTACACCTACCTCGGCCCCAAGCCGATGCGGGTACACCCCCGTGCCGGCTTCGACACCGGCCTCGACCTGCTCTCGATCGCCCGGCTGACCACCACGCGCCTCCTCTCGGTCGCGGCGGGCACCTTCCGCGACGGCCGGCACCTCGACCTCGACGCGGTCGGCTACGACCACGACCTGAGCGGGTTCACGCTCAGTTCCCCGCGACCACAACCGGTGATGGTCGACGGGGACTACGCCGGAGAGCGCAGCGAGGTCACTTTCCGTGCCGTTCCGAACGCGCTCCG
>SKTG01000188.1 GCA_007118045.1 Nitriliruptoraceae bacterium | reverse complement strand
TCCCTCCAGGTCCTCGTCCTCGAGGTCCAGCTCGTCCGGCTCCGGTAGCTCGACGTCCTCGGCGGCGGCGACCGGGTCGTCCCAGGTCTCGAGGTCGTCGGCGAGACGCTCCCGTACCCCCTCGCCGGCGCCCGCGATCCGGTCACGCAGGCTCATCGGCGACTCCACCTCGGCGTCGCCGTCGACCGTGCGCACGTCGTCGAGCTCGGCGAGGGCGTCCTCCAGCTCCGCCACGGCGGCGAGCAGGTCGGGATCCCGGACGTCGCCGTCGACGAGCACGAAGGTGCGTTCGCCGACACCGCCGCCGAACTGCTCGTCCAGCCGGTCGATGGTGGTCAGGACCGGTTCGCCCTCCGGCAGGAAGTCCCGCTCGTCGAACTCCGTGGACAGGCCACTGGCCGCCCATGCCCCCAGGGCGAGCGCGACGACCGTTGCGGCCAGGGTCCGACCCGGACGGCGGGTGGCGAGCGCCGTGAGCAGTCGCGCCCAGCGCGGCATCGCCGTACCGGTCCGCTCCTCGTCGCCGTCCGCGGCCGGGGGTTCCTGCTCTGCGAGGACGGCGGGTGCCGGTCCCGCCTCCGGGGCCGGGGACACCTGCGTCGCGGCGCCCGCATCCGAGACGTCCGCGACCGCCGGCGCGCTGCCCGATCCTGCGGTACGTGCGTCCCGCCGCCGATCGACGAGCACGCGCGTCGCCGGCACGGCCGCGCCGAGCACCACGAACGCCGCGACGATGCCCACGGCCGCGAAGATGCCGAAGTCCCGGATCGGTGGGACCGGGGTGACGAAGTTCGCCAGGAAACCGGCCACGCTCGCGGCGGTGGCCAGCACCAGCGCCACGCCGACCGTGCCGAGCGCGACACGGGCAGCACGCACGGCCGCGTCGCCGAGGCGTCGCTGCTCGCGGTAGCGGGTCGTGAGGTGGACCGAGTAGTCGATCCCCAGTCCGACCAACAGCACCGGCACCGCGATCGAGACCTGGTTGAAGGCGCCCGTCAGCCCCAGGTTGCCCGGCCCGAGGATCGCGATCACCCCGATCGTCCACACGATCGTGACCATCAGACCGAGGAAGCCCACCAGCACGTCGGTCACGGACCGGAACAGCAAGGCGAGGACCAGCACCACGAGCAACAGCGACACGGACAGCAGGATCGGGGTGTCGCGTTCGAGCGCCGCCTCGGCCCCGTCCTCGACGGCGACGTTGCTCAGCACGGACCGACGCGCATCGCCGACCGGGTGGTCGTCGACGACCCGTTGGACGGCACGGGCGGCCTCGGCACGGTCCTCGCTGGGCGCGGTCGCATCGAGGTCGACCACGATCAGCCCGCTCCGGGCCCGCGGCGGGTCGGTGCGCAGGTCGTCGGAGAACAGCTCCGTCGCCCCGTCGCCCCCGTCGTCGAGCACCGAGGCGGCCAGCGAGTCGAACGTGGCGTCGTCGAGTTCGCCGAGCTCGTCATCCGTGGCCTCCGCGGCACCTTCCAGCGGCAGGGCGAACGTGACGACGGCGTCCTCGTCCACCCCCGTCGAAGCCAGGACCGGCGCGATCGCCGGGTCCTCCGCGAGCACGTCACCGAGGTCGAGCGCGTCCGCGAGCGTCGCCTGCTCGACCACGTTGCCCGCCGGCCCGTCGTCGACGAGCACCTGGACCGAGGTGCTCGTGGTGAAGCGGTCCTCGATCGCGTCCAGCGTGGCCGCCGCACCGTCGGCGGGAGCGAACCCCTCGAGCCCCGTGTCGACCTCGAGGGTGCTCGCCGCGGCCCCGAACGCCACGGTCAGTCCCAGCAGCACGAGCAGGGTGAGCGCCGGCACCCGGGTCGCGAGCCGGGCGAAGCCGTCCAGCAACCGCCTCACGCCGCCGGCCCCTCGTGCGGTCCGATGACCCCGTCGAGCAGCAGCGCGAGGGTCCGCGGCCCGGTGTCGACCCCGAGGTGACGCAGCAGGCTGGCACCCGTCACCCCGGCCAGGACGGCCAGCGCCCGATCCCGGCGCTCCACATCGGGCAGCTCGGCCAACGTGCTGCCCTCGACCGCCATCAGGTCGTCGATCGCCCCCAGCAGCGTGGTCACGACCCGGTCCAGGGTCGCCGCGACCTCCGGGTCGTGATCACGACGCCGGGCGAGCTCGATCGCGAGCAGGATCTCCAGTGGGGGGACCTGCTCGGCCAACCAGTCCGCGACCCACCCGAGACGCTCGTCCGGCGTCCGGGCGAGCACGTCGGGCAGCTCGTCGGCCGCGAAGGCCTCGATGCGACGCTCGCACAGCTGCACCAGGAGATCGGTCTTGTCGGCGAAGTTCGAGTAGAACGCGCCACGGGTGTAGCCCGCCCGCGCGGCGACGTCGTCGATGGCGGCGCCGTCGAAGCCGTGGTCGGTGAAGACCTCGGCCGCGGCGTCCAACAGCCGCTGCCGCGTGATCTCCCGGCGCTCCGCCCGCGACAGGCGAGCGGGCGCACCCCCGCTCATGTTCGCCTCCGGCTCACGTGAACACCCCGCGGCGGTGGAGCAACCAGCCGGCGGCGGCGGAGAGCAGCAGGGTCAGCAGCCCGCCGGCGACGCCGAGCCAGACCGCCGTCGGCAGCGGCCGCTCGCCCTCGTGGACCAGCTGCAGGCTCGCGAAAGCGCCGTCGCCGATCTCCCGTGACGCGAGCCGCGCACCCTCGTCGAGGATGGCCTGCGTGGCCGCCGCCTCCTGCCCTGCGCGGTCGGCCACGCCGACCGCCTCCGCCAAGCCCTCGGGCAGCTCGGCCGCCCCGCCG
>SKTG01000137.1 GCA_007118045.1 Nitriliruptoraceae bacterium | reverse complement strand
TCGCGGCGGCGCGCGGATGCCGCGGCCGCGCCGCGTGGTGGCACCGCCACCGTGATGCCACCGCGTTGCGCCGGGGCGTCGCCGCCTGCGAGGCTTCCGGCCATGCGCATCCTGGTGCTGTCCTGGGAGTACCCGCCCCGCGTGGTCGGAGGGTTGGGCCGGCACGTAGCAGCGCTGACACGGTCGCTGGCGGCCCAGGGCCACCACGTGCACGTGGTCACGCGGGACCACCCGGACGCTCCCACCGAGGAGTTGCTGGAGGGCGTCCACGTCAGCCGCGTCACGGAGGCTCCGCCCGGCCTCGGCTTCGACGACCTGGTGCCGTGGGTGCTCGCCTTCAACAACCGGGTCCAGGCCGCGGCGACCGCGTTGGTCGCCGAGGAACCCTTCGACGTGATCCACGCCCACGACTGGTTGGTCGCCTACGCCGCCGCCGGGCTCAAGGACACCTTCGATCTGCCGCTCGTGGCCACCATCCACGCCACCGAGTACGGGCGCCACCAGGGGTACCTGCCGGGACCGATGAACAAGCTCATCCACCAGATCGAGTGGTGGCTGACCTACGAGGCCCGCCGCGTCATCGCCTGCTCGGACTACATGCGCGACCAGGTCGAGGCCGTCTTCGCGTTGCCACACGGGAAGCTGGACGTGATCCCCAACGGCGTTGCCCTTCGCGACTTCGCCCTGCCGGACGCCGAGGTGGCACGGTTCCGCCGCGAACTGGCGCCCGACGGCGAGGCGCTGGTGCTCTTCGCCGGGCGCCTGGAGTACGAGAAGGGCGTGCAGACCGTGCTCCACGCGCTCGAGCGGGTGGAGGCCCGGGTGGGCGCGGTGCGCTTCCTCGTCGCCGGGGTCGGCACCTACTCCGACGAGCTCCGCGAGCTCGTCGAGGCGCTCGATCTCGGCGACCGCGTCACCTTCACCGGCTTCCTCGCGGACCACGAGCTGCGCCTGCACTACGCCGCTGCCGACGTCGCACTCGCGCCCTCGATCTACGAACCGTTCGGCCTCGTCGCGGTCGAGGCGATGGCCTGCGGCACCCCCGTCGTGGTCGGCGACACGGGCGGTCTGCGCGAGATCGTCGCGGGTGGCCACGGACTGAGCTTCCCGCCACAGGACGACGTCCAGCTGGCCGAGCGCATCGTCGAGGTGCTCGCCGATCCCGAGCTGGCCCGCGAGTTGACCGCCCGGGGACGCCGGCTGGTCGCGGACCGTTACGACTGGGAGGCCGTCGCCGACGCGGTGGTCGCGGTGCACGAGCGGGCGATCGTCGAGGAGGCGGTCCTCGACCCCACCGGACGCCGGCCGCTGCGTTCCCTGCTGCGGGAGGCGGAGATCCTCGAGCTCGACGGGTTGGCGGGCTGATCCGAACCGACGGGTCCGCGCACGGGGGTCGCCCGACGGGTCGGCCGGCTGGGCTCGTCGACCGCTTGCACGCCCCGTGCTCGCGGCGGGGCGCGCGGGAACCGGACGGCGGACCCGGACGACCATCGGGAGGGGGTGGACCGCCCCCTGCTCGGGAGGGGGTCGACCGCCCCCCGATCGGGAAGGGGTCGACCCGCGCCCCCGACCGTCGCCTCGCCGTCCCCCACCTTCGCCCGCTCCTCGCCCCCACCCGCTCCTCGCCGTCCGCCACCCTCGACCCGCGCCCCCGCTCCCGCTCCCCGCTCTCCGCTCCCCGACCGCCAGGATGCTCGATGCCCCCGCACGTCAGGTCCCTGCTGGCGACGACGCTGGCGGTCTCCCTCGTGGCCTGCACATCGGGCGATCCCGATCTGCGGGTCGGCCAGGCCCGGGCGGGCGAGCCGGTCTCCGGGGCGTCCCAGATCGTGGTCGCCATCGACAACGCCGGCACCGGCGACGACGAGCTGGTCGCCGTCGACACGGACGTGGCCGTGGCCGTCGAGCTGCACGAGACCACCATCGACGACGGCCGGGCGCGGATGGAGCAGCGCGACGCCGTGGAACTCCCGGCCGGGGAGACGACCGAGTTCCGGCCGGGCGGCCTGCACCTGATGATGGTGGCCCCCGACGAGACCGTCACGCAGGGCGGTACCTTCGAGATGACGCTGTCCTTCGACCGTTCCGACCCCACAACGGTGTCCGTCGAGGTCGTGGACGTGGTGGACCTGGCCGAGTCGACCGAGCCCGATACGGAGGGCGACGAGACCGATGGATGACCGTCACGACCCGGCCGCGTCGTCGTACCGCCCGACCGGGTGGTGGCTCCCGGCGCTCGTCGTGGTGGTCGGCCTCCTCGCCAGCGCCTGCGGCCCGGCCAGCGCGACCTCACTGGTCGCCGAGGGGCTGGAGCGTCGCGCCGACGGCTGGCACGGGCTGCCGCTGGAACGGGAACGCAGCCTGCCGGACGTGACGCTGCGGGACGTCGACGGCGATCCCGTGGAGGTCGACGACGCCTTCGCGGGGACGCCGACGTTGATGTTCTTCGGCTACACGAGCTGCCCCGACATCTGCCCGGTCCACCTCTCGGCCATCGCCTCGGCCATGGAGGGCGCCGGTGTCTCCTACCACGACCTCGACGTCGTGTTCGTCTCCGTCGACCCCGACCGGGACACCCCGGAACGCATCGACGACTACCTCGACAACTTCAGCTCCGAGATGGTGGGCCTGCACGAGGAGCTGCCCGTCGTCGAGGAGGCGCTCGCCCAGCTGGACCTGGGCGGGCCGGTGGTGGAGGGCGAGGACCCACGTGGCGAGGGCGAGCTGATCGGTCACCCCGCGCAGGTCATCGGCTTCGACGCCGATGGGCAGGCGCAGCGCACCTGGCCCTTCGGAGCCCGGCGCTCCGACTGGGTCGCGGATCTGCCGAAGGTGGTCGAGGAATGGTCTTGACCCGACGGCGGCGACACGAGGCCCCGCAGCCGACGCGCCGCGCGACCCGGGTGTCCGCGCCGTGAACGTGGCCTTCTGGTGCTCCTCGACGCCCGGCCAGATCTGGACCTGGCGGTACACGCCGTTCCTCGGGGTCTGGCTGGTCGCCGCCGCCGCGATCGGGGGGTACCTCGCGGCGCACCGGCGCGCGGGGCAGCCCGTCGACCGGCGCCGCCTGCGCTTCTGGTGCCTCGGCGTGCTGGCGCTGTTCCTGGTCTCCGAGTGGCCGGTCGGCCAGCTCGGCGTCGGCTACCTCGCCACGGTGGGCATCGCGCGCTACATCGTGTACAGCTTCGTCGCGGCGCCCCTGCTGATCGCCGGGCTGCCGGACTGGCTGGTCGAACGCTGGTTCCCGACCGGCACGCGGCGGGAACGGGTGCTGCGCACGGTCACCTGGTGGCCGATCGCGCTGCTGGTGTTCAACGTGGTGCTGTTCGGCACGCACCTGCCGGTCACGGTCGACACGCTGAAGACGACCCAGCTCGGCTCCTTCGGGGTCGACGTGGCCCACCTGGCCGCCGCGCTGGTCTGGTGGTGGCCGGCGATGCGCCGCGCCCCGGCCGACCCGAACGCGATCGAGGAGCCACTGCGCGCCTTCTACCTGTTCGCGTCCTCGGTGCTGATGTTCGTGCCGGCGGCGTTCCTGACGTTCTCGCCGCTGCCGCTGTACGGGCTGTACGAGCTCGCGCCGCCGCTGTGGCTCGGCTTCGACCCGATCGCGGACCAGCAGGCCGCGGGCATCATGATGAACATCGGTGGCGGCTTCGTGCTCTGGGGGATCATCGCCTCGCTGTTCCTGCGGTGGGCCGCCGAGCAACAGGCCCGGGACGCGGTCACGAAACGGCAGCGCGACGCACGTACCCTGCAGCGGATCGCAGCGCTGGCCGACGACGACGAGGACCCGGCCGGGCTCGGGCACGACCGATCACGGCACCCCACCTGAGCCATCACACACCTGGCCACGGGGCACGACCACCGGGCCGGCGGGACAGCCCTCGGCACGGCTGGTACCAACCGAGGTGTCCGCCACCGCCGCCACGACCACCAGGAGCCCAACCGTGCAGTCCGACCCCTCGGGCATCGGAAACGACCGGGCCGTCATCGAACGCATCGAGGACGGCGATGCCGTCATGAGCGTCGGTCCGAGCCGCACACCGGTGCACGTCCCCGTCGACGAGCTGCCGGGCGGGGCGGACGTCGGTACGTGGGTGATCGTGGACCTGCAGGTGACGCCACCGCTGGTGCTCTCCGTCGATCAGGACCTGACCGACCAGGGACGCCGCTGGGACTGAGGCGGCCTCACGCCTCGAGCGGGTCCCGTGGGATCGGACGGCCGGCCCGCAGCAACGCGGCGGCCTCCTCCGCGTCCATGCCGGCCGGCAGCCGTGACCGCACCACGCGGACCGGCACGCCCACGGCGATCGCGAAGGGCGGCACGTCCCGGTTGACCAGGCAGTGGCTCGCGATCACCGCACCCTGACCGACGTCCACGCCACGCAGCACGCTGGCCTTCTCGCCGATCCAGACGTCGCCGCCGACGCGGGTCGGGCTGGTCACGATGCCCTGGTCCTTGATCAACTGGTCCAGGCGCGCCATCCGGTGATCGAAGTCGCAGACGTAGATCCAGTCCGCCAGGATCGAGGCGTCGCCGATCTCCACGTCGAGGTAGCAGTTCACGATGTTGTCGCGTCCCAGCACGACCTTGGCGCCGAGGGTGAGCTGCCCCTCGTGCGCCCGCAGCTTGTTGTCGTTGCCGATCCAGCACCACGGGCCGACCACGAGGCGTCCGTGGCCGGGGCGTGCGCGGAACTCGACGCGCTTGCCCGTGAACGCGAGCCCCTGGAACTCGACCCCGTGCCCGGTGGCCGCAGCGCGGGCGCGATGCCAGACGGCGCGCCGGTACAGCGTCCAGTACCGCGGGGTGACCATGCGCCGTTCCACGGCGAGGCGGATGGCCTCGCGCCAGCCGTACCGGGGGTAACGCAGCCGCAGCGGCGGCCGCCGGACGTGGGCGGGCACCCCGGCCTCGGCGAGGAGGTCGTCAGCGAGCCGTGAGGCGCGCGCGACACCCTCACGGGCGGTCTCGACACGAACCGCCTGCTCGACGTGCTCGCGGCGCAGCACGTGGGCGTCCTCGTCGACCTCCGTGGCCGGTTTGCCCGTCTCGGGCGGCTCGGGCGGTCGCGGGTCGGGCGGGGGGGAGCTCACCCCGGGTACGGCTTCCGGGCGTGCAGGATCAGGTTGTAGAACGCCTCACGCGGCACGACACGGGTCAACCAGTCGTCGTCGAACCGTTGCAGGGCGAGGTAGCCGCGGAAGGCGGCGAACGCCCACCGGGGACCGAGCAGGCCCGGCCGCACCGCGCCCTCGATCGTTCGCACCGCCCAACCGAACCAGTTGGCGGTGAGCTCCTCCGTGACGACCGAGACCTCGCCGAAGCCGCTCAGCCGCGCCATCTTCTCCACGTCCTTGGGACGGAAGGTGTGCAGGTCGACCTCGTGTTCCAGGCCGGCCAGCACCTCGTCGTTCGCGCTCCCACCCGCCTCACGGATCGAAGGGCGGCGCAGCTCCGCCAGGCCGGGTACGGAGGTGACCGCGCGGAACGCGCGCCAGGTGTTGCGCTTCACCGCCCACGACAGTCGGTCACCGAGCTCGGTCGGCTCGCCGGCGAGCACGAGCGTTCCCCCCGGCTTGAGGATCCGGAACATCTCGTTCAGGGCGGCGCCGGGCACGGGCAGGTGGTGGAGGAACGCGTGGCCGATCACCAGGTCGAAGGACTCGTCGTCGTGCGGCAACGCCTCCGCGTCACCCTCACGCACGGCGACGTCGAAGCCGTTCTCCGCGCCGTTGCGCGCGCAGACCTCGAGCATCCCCGGCGAGAGGTCGGTCGCGTTGAGGGCCGCTCCCTCGAGGCAGCCGCCCAGCGCGAGGTTGATCAGGAAGAAGCCCGTGCCGGCCCCGACCTCGAGGACGTCGCCGAAACCCGCACCCTCGGGGACGACCTTGCGGAAGCGGTCGCGCGCGTAGTCGATGCAGCGCTCGTCGTAGGAGATCGAGAACTTGTCCTCGTAGGTCCTCGACTCCCAGTCGTGGTAGATGGCCTGCTTCTGCTTGACGTCGAGGCTGCGAGGGTCGACCGAGGCCACCCCCTCGCCGAGCTGGTCCCCCGTCAGGACGACGTCGACCGTGGGTCGGTCCTGCGGGTCGGGGACGGGCAGGGGCTGAGCGGTCACGCGTGCTCCTAGTTGCCGGTGAACTCGGCCCGGCCAGGGCCGTGCTCGATGAAGCTGTCGATGCCGATGCGCGCGTCGTCGGTGGCGAAGCACTCGGCGAACAGGCTGCGCTCGAGCCGGAGGGCCTGGTCGAGCGGCAGCTCCGTGCCGTCCTCGAGGGCCCGCTTCGCGAGCCGGAGCGCGTAGGGGCCGGAGGCGTAGCCGGCGGCCGCCTCGAGCGCCTGCTCGTGCAGCTCGTCCGCGGGCAGCACCCGGTCCACCAGTCCGATGCGCTCGGCCTCCACCATGTCGACCATGCGCCCGGAGTAGACCAGCTCCTTGGCCCGCGACAGGCCGATCAGGCGCGGGAGCCGCTGGGTGCCCCCGGCCCCGGGGATCAGCCCCAGCAGGATCTCCGGTTGCCCCATCTTGGCGTCGTCGGCGGCGAAGCGGAAGTCGCAGGCCATGGCCAGCTCGCAACCACCACCGAGCGCGTAGCCGCTGATCGTGGCGATCGTGACCATCGGCAGGCGCGCGAGCGTGTCGAGCGAGCGCTGGAGGACCTGGCCGGTGTGGTTGACGTCCTGGTAGTCCCAGGTCGGGAACTCCTTGATGTCGGCCCCCGCCGCGAAGACCTTCGGCCCCCCGTAGACCAGCAGGGCGCGGACGTCGTCGCGCTCGGCCGCCTCGACGGCCGCCACCTCGATCTCGCTCCAGACCTGGTTCGACAGGGCGTTCATCGGTGGCCGATCGAGCCGGATCGTGCCGACGCCCCGCTCTGCGTCCACCTCGAGCTGTACGAACTCTCCCACCGTCGCTCCCTCGTCGTCGCGGCTCCAGCAGCGTAGCGGTGGCCGTCACCCGGCCCCCGGCGGGACCGGCCCCCGGTCCCGGTCGGCGTCCCGCCGCCAGTAGCCTCCCCGACGGCGTGCCGAGCTCGCGCCGGTGGAGGGTCCGCGTGGGCTGGCCGATCTGGGCGATGGTGGTGGCCGCCGCTCCGATCGGGCTGCTGGCGGTGCTGGTGCTGCGTTCCCAGCCGGTGACACGCACGGCCTGGATCAGCGCGGCCGTCGCGCTCGCGCTGGGGATCACCGTCTTCGGCCTCGATCCGGCCGCCGCCGGGGTCGCCGTGTTGCGCGGGGTGTGGACCGGCGCCTGGATCCTGCTCATCGTGCTACCGGCCCTGCTGCTGTTCGAGGTGTTGGACCGGTCGGGGGCGCTGGACCACCTCGCCGACGGCGCCGCCGTCCTCGCCCCGACCGAGGGCCGCCGGCTGCTGCTGCTCGCCTGGGTGCTCCCCTCGTTCCTCCAGGGTGCGGCCGGGTTCGGCGCACCCATCGCCATGACCGCCCCGATGCTGGTCCGCCGCGGGATGGCACCGGTCGCGGCCGTCGCCGCATGCCTCGTCGGCTACCAGTGGTCGGTGACGTTCGGTTCGATGGGCTCGAGCTACTTCATGGCCGAGGCGACCGCGCGCCTGACCGACGCGGACGCCAGCGCGTTCGCCCTGCGCTCCGCGGTGATCCTCGCGGGGACCGCCGTCATCTCCGGCTTCCTCGTGCTCACGCGGGGGCGACGCAGTCCCGGCGACGGCTGGCGCACCGCGGCCATCGGGGTGATCATGGGCGCCGTGCTCGTCGCCGTGGTGGTGGTGCAACCGGCCCTCGGCTCCACCGCCGCCGGCCTCGCCGGACTCCTCGCCTGTTGGTGGCTGCTGCCATCGCGCGGAGGGAAGCGGCCCGCCGGCAGCGACCTGTTCGTCGCGGCCCTGCCCTACCTCGTGCTGACGGGCGCCGCGGCCGTGGGTTTCGCCGTGCCACCGATCCGCGCGGTGTTCGAGCGGCTGCCGGAGATCGCCCCCGTGCTCCCCGGCTCCGACGCCGCCTTCGGCTTCGAGACCCCGGACGCGCCCGTCACGCCGGGGTTCCGTCCGCTGCTGCACCCGCTGCCCTACGTGCTGCTGGCCGTGCTCGTGGCCGTGCTGACCTACAAGCGGCGCGGTTGGTGGCCGGTCGGCACCGGCCGAGCCGCGACGCGCAGCTGGCTCGGACGCTGCCGCCGGGTGGGCGCGTCGATCCTCGGCCTGACCACCCTGGCGGCGGCCCTCACCGAGGCCGGCATGGTGGCCGCGCTCGCTCGGGGGCTGGTGGAGGGGCTCGGGCTGGGGTTCGTGGCCCTCTCGGCACCGCTCGGTGCTCTCGGCACCGTCCTGACGGGCTCGACGACCGCGTCGAACGCCCTGTTCAGCTCGCTCCAGGCCGAGGTGGCCGTCGCGCTGAGCATCGCGCCGGCCGTGCTGCTCTCGGGTCAGACCGCGGGCGGCAACATCGGCAACACCCTCGCACCGGGGGTCGCGACCGTGGGCAGCGCCGCGGCCGGCGCGGGTGGCCGTGAAGGCGAGGTCCTGCGTCGCAACCTCGGCGCGTCGCTGATCCTGCTGGTCGCCGTGCTGCTCGCGCTCGCCGTCCAGGTGTGGGTGATGCGGTGACCGTCAGCCGTCGGCCGCGACCGGCGTCGCGCCGCCGGCGGCCCTGACCGCCAACTCGTTGGCGATGTCGGTCGCCCACAGTTCGATCGCCGGCCAGTCGCGGTGGTCTCCCTCCTCGGCGCGAGCGACCGAGACGACCGCGCGCTCGACCATGCTCAGCTGCGATCGCCACAGCACGCCCGGGAACACGCGGTGCCCCCGCGCGTGGATGCGCTTGCACGCGACCTCGGCGTCGGTGCACGCACCGTCCGCCTCGCCGGCGTTGCCGACCGGCCCGCTGCTGAACAGCCAGACCGGGACGTCGGGTGCGACCTCCTTCTGGATCCGCCGTGCCATCAGGCGCGCGGCCGCACGCCAGCGACCCGCGTACACCGCGCTGCCGAGCACGATCGCGTCGTAGCCGGTGATCGACCCGACCCATTCGGGCTGCCGCACGTCCACCCGGTGACCGAAGCGGCGCAAGGTCTCCGCGACCGTGTCCGCGATCGCCGCGGTCGCACCGTGGCGACTCGCCGCACTGACCAGGATGTGCACCTCGACCTCCTCGTTCGGGACCCGGCACCGACACGCGCCTGCGCGGCCAGCCGCCGATAGACAGGGTGCTCGCGAGGCCGGTTCGCAACCCAGTGCCGTGTGCCACGACCTCATGGGACCATCGGCCCTGCGGCCCGGCACGGCCGGGGCGCCCTCCTTCGGTCGTGCCGCCCATCGACCAGACCGCCGTTCGGTCACGACCTCCCGGCGTCACACGACCGCCCCCAACGTCACCCGTCCGCTGTGGCCCGCGCGCAGCCCCACGGCCCCGTGCGACTCAGCGCAACGCCGCGAGCAGCCGTCCGAGGTCCTCGAGGGCCGCCAGGTCGTGGCCCGGAAGGAACGCGTCGACGTGGGGCAGCGCGGCCGCCATGCCCCGCTGGGAGGGCTGGTAGCGCTCGTCACCGGCGAGCGGGTTGACCCACACCAGGCGATGGACCTGACGCCGCAGCCGCGCCATGGTCTCCGACAGACGGGTGACGTCCCCCCGTTCGAGGCCGTCGGAACAGATCACGACCACCGCCCCGCGCAGGACGCCCCGGGGGCCCCATGCCCGGACCAGCTCGTCCAGGCTGGCGCCGATGCGCGTACCGCCGTCCCAGTCCACGACCTGATCGGCCGCGGCGGCGATGGCCGCATCCGGGTCCCGGGCCGCCAGCGCGTCGGACAGGCGGGTCAGCCGCGTCCCGAAGGCGAAGACCTCGACCCGGTGGGCGGCGTCGAGCTCCGCAGCGCGTCGCGCCGCGACCGCGAACCGCAACGCGCCCCGAGCGTGCGCCGCCATCGAACCGGAGACGTCGAGGACCACCACCAGCGGTCGGGGCCGCCACCGGCGCCGCCGCCAGGTCCGCTCGAACAGCTCCCCGTCGGTGGCCAGCGCCCGCTCCAACGTGCGTCCGAGGTCGAGCTCGCCACCTCGACCCGGCCGGGTGCGGCGGGACCGTCGGCGTGGGGCGGCCACCCGCAGCCGTACGAGCAGCTCGCCGATGGCGGCGAGCTCCTCCTCGCTGGCCCGGTCGAAGCGCCGCCGGCGCAGGCGTTCCCGCTCGGAGGCCACCGCCCCGGCCACCAGCTGGTCGCCGTCACCGCCCCCGGTGTCACGGTCGGACGCCGCCGGCGACTCCGGCGCGGCCTCGTCCGGCTCGGCTGGCGACGGCGGGGCCGGGAGACGCTCGTCGTCCATCGCGACGGCCGCGAGGCGACGGAAGACCCGGTCGTAGATCGCCAGGTCCCCCGGTTCGGTGATCAGCGTCGTGCGGCCCGCCCAGTACCGGTCCGCGAGGTCCGGGTTCGTGCCGGTCGACGGCGCGTCGGCGCCTTCCGTGTCGCCTGCGGACAACGCCGCGACCGCGCGCCGACAGGTGACCACCTGGCCGGTCCCCACGCGCACGCCCTCGCGC
>SKTG01000483.1 GCA_007118045.1 Nitriliruptoraceae bacterium | reverse complement strand
GATCAGGCCTACCGGGCGATGGACCTGCTCGCCGAAGCCGACACCGAAGGCGCGCTGCAGGAAGCGGTGTTCTTCGCCGCCGCCGACCTCCTCAACCTCTCGGTCGACATCCTGCTGTTCGACACCGAGCGCCACGAGGCGCCATTGGACCGGGCGGAGGTGAAAGGACTTCGCCGCCGGCCTGTCGCAGCGGGCTGGCAGAAGCTGGAGGCAGCCTGACCTCGGACACGTGAGGGAGGGTGGCAAGCAGCCTCGACAACGACGGGACGGGTCGGCACCGCCAGACGGCTCGGGTCCGGCAAGCGAGACGGGAAGGCGTACGCGAGGAACCAGCGTCGAACGCCCCTCAAGAGAAGCAACCAGCTCGAACCTGGTGGATGAGGGCTGGGCTGCGGTGCACGCCCGCGAGGTGTCGGGCGACTCCGGGACTGGTATGTGTCGCTGGTCAGGAGGCCACGGGGAAGGTCTGCGGCGTACCCGTGGCGATGCCGCTGGGGCATAGCTGGGCGCCTGCCCCGTTGACCGGTTGATGGTGAACGTGGGAACCGCTTCGACGTCGCCCTCGCCACCGGCCAGCCAGGCCGGTGGACGGGCAAGGCGCGTGGTCGGCTGATGACTCGAAGCGGGACGGAGCCTGCGTAGTAGTCGGAGGGCGGGAAAGCCGCTCACATGGCGAAGGCGGGCAGCGAGATCGCAGACGAGGGAGCTGTCATGCCAGGAGGCCGCCGGTGAACACTGGCGCACCGTGGCCCTCGCCGCGTCAGGCGAGAGCGCGGGTACTGGGGATTCAAACCAAGCTGCATCGATGGGCTGGCGAGGACGAGGATCGCCGGTTCGATGATCTGTTCAACCTCGTCGCTGACCCGGCGTTCCTGCTGGTGGCATGGACCCGGGTGCGGGGCAACACCGGAGCCCGTTCGGCAGGCGTGGACGGTCATACCGCCCGCGCGATCGAGACCGGACGGGGGGTTGAGGCGTTCCTGGGCGATCTGCGCGCCGATCTCAAGGCGCGCACGTTCCAGCCGCAGCCCGTGCGTGAGCGGATGATCCCCAAAGCCGGTGGCAAGCAGCGCCGGTTGGGCATCCCCACCGTGCGCGACCGCGTGGTGCAGGCCGCCCTGAAGCTGGTGCTCGAGCCGATCTTCGAGGCGGACTTCCAGTCGTGTTCCTACGGCTTCCGTCCGAACCGTCGAGCCCAGGACGCCATCAACGAGGTCCACTACCTCGGCTCCCGCTCCTATGAGTGGGTGCTGGAGGGGGACATCGAGGCGTGCTTCGACAACATCGACCACACCGCCCTGTTGGAGCGTGTGCGACGACGCGTCGGAGACAAGCGCGTGCTTGCGCTGGTGAAAGCGTTCCTGAAAGCCGGGATCCTCAACGAACTCGGCGACCACGAGGACACCGACGCCGGCACCCCGCAAGGAGGCATCCTGTCGCCGTTGCTGGCCAACATCGCGCTTTCGGTGCTCGACGATCATTTCGCCGACGCGTGGGAGACGACGATGGCCACACGGGTGGACCGCTGCCGACGCCGCCGCCACGGACAACCGACCTACCGCCTCGTGCGGTACGCCGACGACTTCGTGGTACTGGTGTCGGGCCAACGGGCGCACGCCGAGATGCTGCGCTCCGAGGTCGCAGCGGTCCTGGCGCGGATAGGCCTTCGCCTGTCAGCGCACAAGACGACGATTGTCCACATCGACGAGGGCTTCGAGTTCCTGGGCTTCCGCATCCAACGGCGGCGCCAGGCCGGGTCCACCAAGCGGTACGTCTACACCTACCCGTCGAAGAAAGCCCTCGCGGCGGTCTTCGACAAGGTGCGGACGCTGACCCGACGAACAGCGAACCCGAACCTGTCCGTGCTGCTGCACCGCCTCAACGCGGTGCTGCGCGGATGGTGCAACTACTTCCGCCACGCCGCGTCCAAGCGCACCTTCTGCTACCTCGACGCCTTCTCGTGGAGGCGCGTGACGCAGTGGCTGCGCAAACGGCATCCCGGTGTGTCCTGGAAGGCCTTGCATCGCCGATACCTCCCGGGGTGGCGACCGGCCGCCGACGGCGTGACCTTGTTCATGCCCCAGAAGGTCACGGTCAGCCGTGACCGCTACCGGGGCGCGAACATCCCCACGCCATGGGCGCAGGCAGCCCCCGGCGCATGACCCCGCGACACGATCTCGTGGAGAGCCGGATGCGCGGAGACGCGCACGTCCGGTTCGGAGGGCGGGCCAAGGAAACGGAACAACGGAGACGTCGGCACCGCGCCTCGGCCCGACCCCTACACCTCGACCTACTTCGAGACCGAAGACGCCGACGCGCTGCGTCAACGGGGGCACTCGAAGGATCACCGCGGCGATCTGCCGCAGATCGTCATCGGCCTGGCGGTGACGAAGGAGGGCATCCCGGTGCGCTGCTGGACGCCGCCGGGGGAGGCCAACGACCAGACCGTCATCGACGAGGTCAAGACCGGGCTGCGCGGCTGGCGGCTCGGCAGGGTCATCACCGTCGTCGACCGCGGCATCTCCTCCGATGACAACCTCGCCACCCTCCGCCGCGCTGGTGGGCATTGGATCGCTGGGGAGCGGATGCGCGACGGCCGCGCTGATCACGAGGCGGCGCTGGCACGCCCCGGCCGCTACCAGCAGGTCTCAGGCAACCTGCGCGTCAAGGAAGTCGCGGTGGAAGGCAGCCCGGATCGGCGGTGGATCGTCTGCCGCAACCCGTCAGAGGCCGAGCGTGATGCCGCCCGCCGCGCTGAG
>SKTG01000108.1 GCA_007118045.1 Nitriliruptoraceae bacterium | reverse complement strand
CTTCGTCCGCTCGCGGCGTGCCGAAGCGGTCCGCGACGTTGATCCGCGCCAACGGGCCCACCCGGTACATGCCCGGCCGCGGGTCGTCGCCGTCGACCAGCGCCTGCCAGTAGGGCGACTTCAGGTACGACTCGGGGTTGGCCGCCTCCCCGAGCACGCTGCGGTACTCGCTCGGGTCGAGCTGGTCGACCACGAGACCACCGACGGCGTCGAGGACCCGGAGCCCGCCGTCGTCGTGGGACCAGGTGCCGTCCGGCAGGACGTGGGACAGGTAGAGGCTGGGGAAGTCGCCGAAGGTCCCGATCTCCGCAGCGAAGCGGTCGAGCAACTCGGTCGACAGATCCAGCGTCGCGGTGGCTGCGGCCATCGCCTCGTCGAGCCCGGCGCGCAGGTGATCGCGTACCTCGGTCGTCAACGGTGTCGCGACACCGCCGGGAACGATGCCCCGGCCATGGATGCGCTGGCCCGCAACGGCCTCGATCACCTGTTGGCCGTACCGACGCAGTGCGATGCCGCGCCGAACCAGCTCCGGCTCCAGCTCCATCAGTGCGAAGACGTTGCGCTGCTCCGCGTCGGCATCCATCCCGAGCACCAGGTCGGGGGCGGAGAGGTGGAAGAAGCTCAGCACGTGCGACTGGATGATCTGGCCCAGGTTGGCCAGGCGCCGTTGCAACCGAGCCGCGGGTGGCACGGTCACCGCATGGATGGCCTCGACGGCGCGGGCGGAGGCCAGCAGGTGGCTCACGGGGCAGATGCCGCAGGTCCGCGCGGTCAGTCCCGGCATCTCCTCGACGGGCCGCCCTCGGCAGAAGTCCTCGAAGCCCCGGAACTCGGTCACGTGGAAACGTGCGTCGGCGAGTTGGCCCGCCTCGTCGAGGTGCAGCGTGATCTTCGCGTGGCCCTCGATCCGGCTGACCGGATCGATCACGTGGATGTCGTGCATCACACACCTCCGTTGCCGGGCGTCAGCCGAACTTCGGCTGCTCCGGTCCGAGCTGGTCCGAGGTCGGCATCGGCTCGCCAGAGGACACGGCGTCGAGCAGCCGGGTCAGGGCGTCACGGATCTCCGCCGGGGACGGCGGACAGCCCGGCAGGTAGACGTCGACCGCGATCACCTCGTGCAACGGCCGAGCCTGGGGGAGCAGCGCCGGGACAACGCCGCGGGGTAGCTGGCCGGCCAGATCGGGGTGCTCGACGTACACGCGGCGCAGCATCGGATCCGGGTCGCCTCGTCCGTTGCGCAACGCCGTCACGTTGCCACCGACGGCACAGTCGCCGAACGAGACCACCAGGCGGCTTCGCTCCCGCAGCGCCCGGGCCTGCTCCAGGTTGTCCTCGTTGGTGACCGCACCCTCGACGAGGGTCAGATCGACGGCCTCGGGGAACTCCTTGGCGTCGGTGAGCGGCCCGAAGACGAGCTCGACACGTTCACCGAGCTCGATCAGCCACTCGTCGAGGTCGAGGAAGGACATGTGACAGCCCGAGCAGCCGCCGAGCCACACCGTGGCGAACCGCACCTTCTCGGTCATGACCCACCTGCCTTCGGTCCGGAGCGGGGGCCGTCGCCGTTCGGGGCAGGCGGGCGGTCGATCCACTCCCCGTGTTCCCGCGCCCGTGCGAGGAAGGCCGCGATCTGGGGGTCGTGACGCATCTCGCCTGTCGCGCTGCCGCGCCGGCTCAACGCCCCCGTCGGGCAGACCTGGACGCACTTCCCGCAGGACGTACAGGACGTCGCCTCCCCCCAGGGAACGTCCATCTCCGCGACCAGCCGGGACTCGCCGCCCCGTTGGGTGATGTCCCACACCGCAGCGCCCTCGATCTCGTCGCACACGCGCACACACCGGGTGCACAACACGCAGCGTTCGCGGTCCAGCGAGAACAACGGGTGCGAGGCGTCGACGTCGTGGCGCGGATGCTCGAGCTCGTAGTGGATGTGGTCCACCCCGGTCTCGGTCGCCAGCGTCTGCAGTTCGCAGGAGCCGTTGGAGACGCACACGGAGCAGACGTGGTTGCCCTCGGCGAAGAGCAGTTCCACGATGCGCCGTCGGTGATCGCGCAACGTGGGGGAGTCGGTGCGGATCTGCTGGTCCTCGCTGATCTCCGTCCCGCAAGCCGGATGGAGCCGTGCGCCCTCACCGACCTCGACGAGGCAGAGCCGACAGCCACCGTGCACCGAGAGACCCTCGAGGTCGCACAGGGTCGGGATGGGCACGCCCTCCCGGCGGGCGAGGTCGAGGATGCGCTCGCCGTCGACGGCCTTGACCTGCCGTCCGTCGATGGTCACCGGCACCGTCGCGCGAGCCTGTGCCCGGCTCATGAGGCACCCCCGGCGTCGACGGCCGGTCGGACGCGAGCAGCCACCTGTGCCGGGCCGCCCGTCAGGTCCTCCTCGACGAGCAGGTCGAGGTACTCGTCACGGAAGTGGTCGAGGGTGGAGAACACCGGGTTGGGGGCGCTCTGGCCGAGGCCGCAGAGGCTGGTGGCACGGACCGTGTGCGCGAGGCTCTCGAGGTGCACGAGGTCGCGCGCGCGGCCCTCGCCATCGCAGATGCGTTCGAGGAACGCGAGCATCTTCACGGTCCCGACGCGACAGGGGGCGCACTTGCCACAGCTCTCCTCGCGGCAGAACTGCATGTAGAAGCGAGCCACCTCGGGCATGCTCACGGTGTCGTCCATGACCACCATCCCTCCGGACCCCATCATCGATCCGAGCTCCTGGAGGTGCTCGTAGTCCACCGGCGTGTCGAGGAAGCGTGCCGGCAGGCAGCCACCGG
>SKTG01000079.1 GCA_007118045.1 Nitriliruptoraceae bacterium | reverse complement strand
TTTGCCCTTATGAGCGAGGAGGAGACCACTGAGGCGGCTATGTGGCTGCTGTGGGGCTGGATAGAGCGCTACGGGATCCCGCAGGCGGTATGCTGCGACCGGAAGAACTCCTTCCTCATCGATCGTGAGCCGACGATCGAAGAACAGTTATCCGGCACGCGAGCGATGAGTCCATTCGAGCTGGCATGTGAACGATTGGGTATCGAGCTCATCGCCGCCGGCTCTCCGCAGGCAAAGGGGCGGGTCGAGCGCAGCCATGGCGTCTACCAGGACCGATTCGTAAAGGAGCTACGCCTGGCCGATATCAGCACTATTGAGAGGGCGAACCGATTCCCCACCGACACCTATTTGCCGTCGATCAACAGTAAGTTCGCCATTGAACCGGTGAACACTGACGACGCCCATGTGCCGCTGCTGCCACATCAGTCGCTTAAAGACATCTTCTGCTTTGAGCAACAACGAGTGGTGTCTCAAGACTATGTCATTCGATATCACAACCGCTTGTTCCAGCTCACCCGCACCAAGGGCGTGCGTCTACCGGCGCCAAACACCCGCGTAACAGTGAGAAGACGACTGGACAAGACGGTACACATACTCTCCAACGACAGAAGACTTGCCTGCAAAGACATTACCCCAAGCCAAAAGGAGGAACGGTCACAAATATCAGCATAGCCGTACGAAGGGGACATTTCTATCGAGTCTTGATTCGCAAGCAACTATCTGTTGAAACGTATTATTCCCGATGATAAACTTTCGCAAAGACTATTTTGACTTCTTTGAGGAGAATACGATTATTCCATCGACCAGACGGGTATTTCTGTACTTGCTGCTTTCCGCTTGCGACACTCTTCGCGGGCCGGATGATGATGACGGGGATAACGGGAACGGAGATACTGAAGAAACTACTGACAATGACGATGAGTCGAACGGCGACATAGACGTGATCGACGATGACTGGTACACGAATCGGCTGCGCATGGAGCGGAATGCCACCGTCACGAGCATAGCCTCGCCGGATGAAGATACCGGTTGGGCTGTTGTCAGGGACCGTCAGGTCCTGCGAACCGAAGACGACGGGGAAACCTGGGAGGATCAGGAGGTTGACGGCGTCTTCTTTGTAGACTTTTACGACATCTCAATGCTCGACCGGAACACAGGGTATATTGCCGGTTCAAATGGAACCATCCTGACTACCGATAATGGCGGAGACACCTGGGAAGAATTGGAAACCGATATAGATATCGACCTCAGGACGATCGAGCTTCTCGATGCGAATACCGGCTACGCCGCCGGAGAGGACGGTACTGTACTCACAACCAGCGATAGCGACGAAGGGATTCGTGTATGAAGACGAAACAAATTTTGCTGCTGAGCATTCTTATTGCGGTGGCCACGCCATGGATCACGCTCCATGCACAATCCGGGAGAGGCCCGCTGCCACTGGCGCCACCGCCGGATGCAGAGGAAGCAGACATGCAGGCCATTCCGGATCTGCCGGATGATTTCGAAAGCAGTTCCGCTGAGCTGGGAAATCTTGCCGGTGCGGCCGTTGAAATCATGCAACTGCAGTTTGAAGCCGCAGCCGTCGGGCAGGATGTGGTGCAGGAAATGCAAGAGACTCCCGGCGGGTGGGATGTGATACGGGAAATGCGAGAGGCTCCGGGTAAGCATGGTCTCGAGACCGATCGCTACAACATGATGGTCTATCACTTCCTCGACGGTTTGCCGTTTAATCCCGAACCGCAAGAATACGTGACGAAGTTCTATTTGATGGTGCAGGGCATTGCGGCGGAAGCCGACACGTTTATCGGGATGATGCCGTTCGGACACTATAGTGGTCCGCCGCTGGCGCCACCGCGTGACGCGGAGGAGGCGGAGATGCAGGTCGCTGCAAATCTGCCTGATGATTTCGACACCAATGCAGACGAACTGGAAGCCGCTGGGCGAGTGGCAGATGAGATCGCGCAACTGCAGGACGAAGGCCGTATCGACGATGTCCTGGGTCGTCGCGCCCCAGTGGATGTACTCGCCCGTTCCCGGGCAGCGCTCCTCGAGCTCGGCCAAGAGCGCCATGAGGGGATGATCGCTCTGCTCGTAGCGGTCGCGAACCCGGCGCATATCGAGCCGCTCGATATCACAGGCCTCGCGGATCGCCTGCGCGGCTTCCTGCGGGATCAAGCCGACGTGCGCGGTCGCCTGGGCGAGCGCCGCCTCGACGTCGAGCATGCCCTGAACCCATTTGGCCTCGCTGAGAATCTCACGGATTTCCGGAGTCGAAAACTCGTTTTCGAATAGGCGTGCGCCGCCGATCTCATCACTATTTGTCATATCCAGCTCTTTGCGGCCTCGGCGGGGCCCGTCATCGGGCAAATTGAATTCCGCCGTTGACGTGTAGCCACTCCCCCGTGATGAACGAGGCGGCCGGCGCGGTGAGGTAGTCGACCGCGTGGATCACGTCGCGAAGCGTGCCCGCGCGCCCGACGGGCGCCGCCGCGGCGTAGCTCTCGCGCCGAGCGGCGCGCCGCTCGGGCGTCTCGTCGCGGAAGATCTCCGTATCGGCGATGAGGCCGGCGCAGATCGCGTTCACCGTGATCCCCCGCGGCCCGAGCTCGCGCGCGAGCGCGTTGGTCAGTCCGAGGACCCCCGCCTTGGCCGCTCCGTACGCGACGAGCCCCGGCAAACGGCCGCCACCGAGCGCCGCCGTCGAGCTCAGATTGACGACGCGCCCGGATTCATCGCGCAGGTGGGGAGCCGCGCATACGCAGGACAGGAAGGTGCCGCGCAGG
>SKTG01000160.1 GCA_007118045.1 Nitriliruptoraceae bacterium | reverse complement strand
TCCGACGGCTCCCCACCGTGACCGAGCACGACCCCACCACCCTGCCGAGGAGCGTGAGCGATGCTCCACCGCGCGCTGCGCCGGCACGATGTGAGTCCGGCCCGTCCGGCGCTCCCGGCCGGGCCGGCCGGCGCGGTAGCCACACCCGCGCCGGCGACCGCGGCTACCGGGGACGTCCGCAGCCGAGCCATCCCGTCCGCCTGGCTGGTCGAGCGTTGGTCATGCAGCGACGGGCTGGGCAACGGACATGGGTTCCAGACCTGCGAGGTGGTCGAGCTCGGGACGCATCGCCGCGCTGACGTCCAAGAGCAGCTCCCGGAGCGCGCCGAGCTCCCAGTCGAACGCGGCCACTCGGTCCGCCGCCTCGAACAGCGGCAGGGAGAGCCGATCCCGGGTGGCGTGGTAGTCCACCAAGGCGGCCTCGAGACGCGCCGGGCTGCCCTCTCCCTCGAGCACCGCGCGGGCGAGCAGCTCGGCGTCGCGGAGAGCATCCGTCATACCGTGCGTGGTGAGCGGGTCCTTGAAGTGCGACGCGTCACCCACCAGCGCCCATCCTCGTCCCCACGGCTGACGCAGGAAGCCTGGGACCCCCGGGAAGCCCCGGACGGGTCCGTGCCGGCGAGCGTCCGCGACACGGGCGGCCCAGTCGGGCGCGACCTCGGCGAAGCCATCGACGAGTCCATGATCGGGCCGCCCGCGCAGAGCGCTGCGGAAGCGGTCCGCAGGCAACCCGACCCAAGCGCAGACCAACCCGTCGTTGGTAGGGATCAGGCCGGCGCTGGCGCCGCTGCCGTAGAGCCACTGGTAGCCGTCCACCTCGAGCCCGCTGAGGTAGGAGAGCACCATGCCGGTCGCGTGCTGGCCTCGCCGGTAGGTCAGGGCACCCACCTCACGAGCGACACGGGACCGGAGGCCGTCGGCACCGATCGTGATGGGTGCGCGTGCCTCGAAACGACGGCCTTGCGCGTCGTGGCCCCGGACCCCTACCACCGCACCGTCGTCAGCGTGGAGCAGCTCGGTGACGGTGGTGGCGAAGCGCACCTCGGCACCGGCCGCGATCGCCGCGTCGGCGAGGACCCGGTCGAGCAGGCTCCGGCGCGGGGCGTACAGGGCGTCGACGTAGGGCGATGGCCGGACGGCGACGACCTGTTCCGTATCGCCGTAGCGGATCACCGTGCGGCGAACCGGTGGCGTGCCGGCCGCGACGAGGGCGTCGAGCAGTCCGAAGCGCCCGAGTTGCATCACGCCGCCGCGCATGAACGCATGCGTGGACAGCGTGTCGCTGCCGTATCGTCCCCGCTCGAGTACGAGTACGCGGCGGCCGGCGCGCGCCAGCAGCAGCGCGGTGGCGGTGCCGGCGACCCGGCCCCCGACGATGATGGCGTCGTGAACGTCCTGCACTGGACCCCTCCTCGGATGATCGGACCCCGACCATCGCTCGGACCGGGTCCGACGACCTCGGCAGCCGCCACCCAGATCGGCGGACACCGCTACCTACACGCCCGGTCGGCGAGCTAGGTGGGTGAGGACTTCGACCTGGGCATCCGTTGCCGAGGCCACCCGACGAGCACGCGGCGATGGTGTGGAGGTCCCGCAGTTGACGCGGGATCCCCGATCCGAGGAGGACCTGCAATGTCCCAGACCATGACCACCGACGGCCACCGCAACGGTGTGGACGTTCCCGCGCTGTTCGCGACGGTCGACGCCGTCGCGGCGCAACGCGAACTCGCGGCCTTCCAGTTTCGCGCGACGAGCCGGTGGGTGTCCGGCACCCACAGCCAGAGCACCACGCAGGGGTTCTACGGCGCCGGCCAGGAACACGAGCACGCCCGCACGTTCGTCTTCGACGCCGACCACCCGGCGGTGCTCGTCGGGCAGGATCGCGGCCCCGCTCCGGTCGAGTACCTGTTGTACGGGCTCGCGGCGTGCATCACGGCCGGTATCGGCAACATCGCGTCGGCCCGTGGAGTCACCCTCACCCGCGTCGAGTCCGCCGTCCTCGGCGACATCGACATCCAGGGGCTGCTCGGCCTCTCGGACGGGGTGCGCAACGGATACCAACAGGTCCGCATCGACGTGCGGATCGAGGGCGACGCGACCGCCGAGGAGCTCGAGGCGATCGTCCAGCAGTCACGGGCCCGCTCAGCCGTGTACGACGTCCTCACGAACGGCGTGCCGGTCGAGATCGAGGTGACGACCGCTTGACCGCCGAGCGGTCGAGGCGATCGTCCATCCACGGAGGGGAGCCCCGGCACATGCCGGGGCTCCCCTCCGCCTCGCCGCCATCTGCCGTCGACCGTCGATCAGGTGCACGCGAAGCATCCGCTCTTCGGTGACGCTCTCCGCGCACCGCCCGGGCACGTCCACAGCCCGCGAGCGGCTCCGAGCGCCCGAGCGCCCCCGAACGCCGCGAGCACCCGTTCGCCTTGCTCGGTCAGCGTGCCGGCAGGAGCACCACGGTCCACTCGGCCACCTCGCTGCCCTCGAACCCGTTGAGCTCCCGCAGGTCCGCGAGCTGCGCTCGGGGATCGACACCGTCCGGCGCGGTCTCGACCGCGACGTCCCAGAGGGTCGAACCCGGCTCCACGACCGTGTGGCCGTCCACCGGCTCCTCCAGACCGGCCTCCGCCCCACCTCGGTCGAACAGCACCATCGCGGCGAAGACCAGCGCCAGCGCCGCCAGCACCACCATCGCCCGGCGACGGCGGAAGGTGGCGGCCGTGGGACGCGACGGCCGGGCGGGGGTGTCCCCGGCCGGCGGCCGGGCTCGACGCGCCGAAGCCGGCGGCGCGTCGGT
>SKTG01000298.1 GCA_007118045.1 Nitriliruptoraceae bacterium | reverse complement strand
TCGAAGACCGGATGATCACCGGCCGTGTGCTCGGGGACGGACACCCGGGACCTCCGAGGAGACGGTGCGTGGGCTGAACGGTGCTGCACGGTGCTGCGCGGGCTCGACGCTGCCAGCCTAGGAAGCCGCCGTCCGGGTCGCGAAGGGGTCGCCGTGGCCGTGCGTGCGACCACGCAGGGTGCGGCGGCGGTAGCGTCGGACCCATGCGGGGTCGGGTGCTGCGGCCCTCGAGGCGAAGCGGAGGACACGTGTGGCGTGAGGGCGACGTCCGGGCGGGCCAGACGCGCTTCTTCGTGCGTTCCTACGGCATGGGAGCGCAGGACCGACCGGTCGCCGAGGGGACCGAGCCAGACGACACCCTGGCGGTGTTGCTGCACGGCTGGCCCCAGGACGGCTCCTCGTGGTCGCGTGTCGCGCCCCTGCTCGCGGATGCCGGCTACCGGGTGGTGTGCCCCGACCTCAAGGGGTTCGGGCGCTCCGATGCGCCGAAGCACGGGTACGACCCGCCGACGCTCGCCGACGAGCTGAGCCAGTTGATCCAGGCGCTCGGGGCGCGCAAGGCGCTGCTGGTCGGGCACGACTGGGGGGGAGCGGTCGCGCTGGCGACGGCGTTCCGCCACCCGGGGCGTGTCCGTGCGCTCGTGACGGTGTCGTCACCCTTCCGGCAGCTCGACCTGATCGCTTCCTGGCACATCCCGCTGCTGAACCTGCCGCTCGCCCCGCAGCTGGCCTTCAAGGTCGCGGGTGGTCCCTTGACACGTGCGGTGATCCGCTACGCGTCCGAGAGCGACGAACCGTTCGACGACGAGGCGCTCGACCGTTACGCGGCCGCCGTGAAGGCCTCACCCAGCGGCTGGCTGGCCTACTACCGCACCCTGTCGCGACGGGCGCTGCTGGACTGGGGCGTGCGACGCGTCCGGCGGGTCGCCCGCTTCCTGCCTCCCCCCGAGGCGCCGCACCGCTTGCGTGTGCCCGCTGTGGTGGTCTGGGGTGACCGCGACCGGGTCACGCCCTTCCACCTCGCCACGCGCGTGGCGCACGACCTCGACGCGGAGCTCGTAGCCGTCCAGGGCGTCGGCCACTTCGTCCACGAGGAGGCGCCACAGGAGCTTGCGGACGCGATCCTCGCGCTGGCGGGGCCCGCGGCTTCGACGTCCGATCTCGACACCGCGGGTCCGACGTGAGGATCGGCGTCCACGTGTTCGACGGTGCCGAGGAGCTCGACTGGGTCGGGCCCTGGGAGGTGCTCGCCTGGTGGGCGCAGCACGGCGGGGCCGACCGGGGCATCGAGGTTCTCAGCGTCGCGCGTCACGAGGGCGTGGTGACCTGCGCGAAGGGCGTTCGCGTGCTGCCCGACCGGACGTGGGCGGACGTCGGCGCGCTGGACGTGCTGGTCTACCCCGGTGGGCGTGGTACCCGGCAACAGCTCGGGGACGAGACGATCCACGAGTGGTTGCGTGGCCTCCACGCGGCGGGGACGCTGCTGGTCAGCGTCTGCACCGGCTCGCTGGTGTTCGCGGACGCCGGGCTGTTGGACGGTCGGCCGGCCACGACGCACTGGAGCACCCTCGAACGGCTGGGCGAGCTCGGTGACGTCCAGGTGCGGCCGGAGGAGCGCTTCGTGGACACGGGTGGGATCGTCACCGCTGCCGGTGTCTCGGCGGGCATCGACGTGGCGTTGCACCTGGTGGCGCGGCTCGGGTCCGTCGACGAGGCCCGCGACGTCCGTCGCGGCATCCAGTACGACCCGAAGCCACCCGTGTGAGCCGGGCCGCCCGTTCGTCGGCACCTCGCGCCGCGGCTCACCGGGACGCGGGTGGGCCTTGGCGCGCGCCCGAGGGCGTCCTCTTCGACTGCGACGGCACGCTCGCGGACACGGAGTCGCTGTCGGACCGTGCGTGGACCGAGCTGCTCACCTCGCGCGGATACCGGCCCACCGTCGAGGACTTCCGTACGGTCGTGGGTCACCCCTTCGCCCGCAACTACGCGTACTTCTCCGAGCGGGTCCCCCTCGGAGACCCCGAGGAGTTCCGCTCGGAGCTGCGCAGCCTGTTCGTCGAGCTGGTCGAGCGCGAACTGTCGTTGCACGAGGACGCGGTCGGGACGCTGCGTTCGTTGGCCGGGCGTGGCGTACCTCTCGCCGTGGTGTCGTCGTCGGTGCGGTCGAGCGTGCTCCGTGTCCTCGACCGGGCGGAGGCCACCGAGCTCGTCGACGTGGTCGTCGGCGCGGACGACGTCACCGCCCACAAGCCCGACCCGGAGCCCTACCTCACGGCTGCCAGGTTGCTCGGCGTGTCGCCACGCCGCAGCGTGGCGGTCGAGGACACCGGGGTCGGGCTCGCGGCCGCGGCGGGAGCTGGTCTGCTCACGGTCGGTGTCCTGCGCGCGCACAACGATCCTTCGGAGCTCGCTGGAGCGGATCGGATCGTCGAGGCGGTCTCGCTCGGGGCCGTCTCGCTCGACGGGCCCGAGGCGCCTCGCGGCGGCTGAGCGATGACCTGGCCGACTGCCCGTTCCGACCCTCTCGGGGACCCGTGAACCATCGATATTGGGGGCTCCGCCCGGCGCGCACGGCCGTACGGTGATCGCCGGTCCGCGGCGTCATGTAGGCGTCGACGGTCGAACGCGGTGGGCACGACGGGGACACCTCCTCGAACGGGGAGGTGCTGAGACACGTCGGAGATACGATGCAGGATGCCTCGGGGTCATCCGCCGTTGCACCGAGACGGCGTTCCCCGACCGTGCGCGGCGGGATCACCGCCCTCGTCGGGGTGATCTCGGCGGCGCTCCTGCTCGC
>SKTG01000061.1 GCA_007118045.1 Nitriliruptoraceae bacterium | reverse complement strand
GGCGACCGCGGCTGCGGCCGGTAGTACTCGGGATCGGATACGCACGGGCAACTCCTCGTTGCTACGTCGGGGTCCAGGCCGCATCGGCGTGGCCCGCGAAGGTGCCGCCCTACGACCGCGTTCGCAGGGCATCGGCGGTGTCCTCGGGTCGGTGACCGAACGGCCCTCGCCGAACGACCGGGCCGCCGCTCAGCCAGCGTCAGTTGTCCACGTCGACGCGGGCGAGCACGGCCTCGGCCAGCCCCGGATCGCGCACGAAGGCGCTGCTGACGTCGAGCACATCCGGGAGGGTCTCCCCCCGGCCGTGCAGCTCGGCGACCAGCCCTCCGGCCAGGTCGGCCTCGTCGAGACCCGGCACCCCCACCCCCGCCGGGACCAGGACCCGGATCGTGCGCTCGGCGAGGCGCACCTCGAACTCGCCGGGCACCACCTCGGCCACCTCGACCCGGTCCGACTCCACACCACACCTGCCCGACTCGAAGGTGCCCCGACCGAAGGTGCGGGGCGCGCGACCGGAACGCTCCCGCGCGCGGCGCGGGCTCGAGCGCCACGGTAGGTGGCCGGGGACGCGTCGGCGCGTCAGCCCAGCCGGGCCCGGAGCTCGTCCACCGCCTCCGGGAAGCGCAGGGTCGCGGGGCCGAGGTCGACCGGTCGCTCCTCGCTCCCGTCCGTCGCCGGCACGGCGTCGCGCTCGAGGAGGAACGCGACCATCTCCGTGGCGACGGTGAGCGGCGGCACGAGGGGCAGCTCGAGACCGCGGCGCGTGCGGTGCGCCAGGACGGCGTGCAGCACCCGTCCGTCCGGGAGCCAGACACGGTACGACTCCGGACCGGTCTGGAGCAGCACGGGTGGCTCCACCCTCAGTAGCCCAGCCGGCCGAGCTGCTTCGCGTCCCGCTGCCACTCCTTGGCCACCCGCACGTGCGTTGAGAGGTGGACGCGGGCGCCGAACAGCACCTCGAGCTCCTCGCGCGCCGCGGTCGCCGCGGCCTTCATCGTACGTCCGCCCTTGCCGATCACGATGCCCTTCTGCGAGTCACGCTCCACGTGCACGACGGCGTCGACCCGGAGCAGGTCGGCGGCGTCCTCGTCGGGCACGACCTCCTCCACGGTCACCGCGATCGAATGGGGGAGCTCGTCGTGGACCAGGGAGATCAGCTTCTCGCGCAGGATCTCCGCGGCGAGCTGGCGTTCGGCCTGGTCGGACACCTCGTCGCCGGCGAGCAGGCGCGGGCCCACCGGGAGGCGCTCGATCAGCAGCTCCACGAGCTGCTCGACGTTGTCGCCGGTGGCCGCCGAGACCGGCACGACCTCGTCGAACCCACGCTCCCCCCGCAGCTGTGCCACGGCGCTCAGCTGCGGCAGCATCTCCTCCTTGGTGCGCAGGGCGTCGATCTTGTTGACCACCGCGATCACCGGGGTCCGCACGTCCGCCAGCTCCTCCGCCAGGAAACGGTCGCCCCGCCCCACGCCGGCGGCGCCGTCGACCAGGAAGCAGACCACGTCCACCCCGGCCCAGGTGTCGCGCACCAGATCGTTGAGCCGTCGCGTCAGCAGCGTGCGCGGCTTGGCGAGCCCGGGCGTGTCGAGGAACACCAGCTGAGCGTCCTCGCGGGTCAGCACGCCCCGGATCGTGTTCCGGGTGGTCCCCGGCACCTCGGTGACGATGGCCACCTTCTCTCCGAGCAGCCGGTTGAGCAACGTCGATTTGCCCGTGTTCGGGCGGCCCACCAGGGCGATCAACCCCGCGCGATGACCCTCGGGCAGCTCGTCGCCGACGCCCGCGAGGATCCGCTCGACGTCGAGCTCACGCCCCTCCACGGTCCGTCCTCCCGACGGCATCGTCGGCCCCGGGCACCGCCCCGTCGTCGGCCGCGGGCCGCTGCCCGGCGGCCAGGCGCTCGGCACCGAAGCCGTACGGCAGCAGCTCGGCGATCTGGGTCGTGAGCACCGGCCCGTCGGGCTCGCTGCCCGCGGCGTGGACGGTCGCATCGGGGCCGAACTCCGCGACGGTCTGCCGACACGCCCCGCACGGCGTGCACGGCTCCGGCCCGTCACCGACGACGGCGACGGCGACGACGGGGCTGCGGACGCCGGCGGTGGCCATCATCGCCAGCGCGGTCTGCTCCGCGCAGGTCGTGAGGCGGTACGAGGCGTTCTCCACGTTGACGCCCTCGAACACCTGCCCGTCCGCCGTCACCACCACGGCCCCGACCCGGAACCCCGAGTAGGGCGCGTAGGCGTTGGTCTGCAACGCGCGGGCCTGCCGCAACAGCGCCTCGGCGTCCGGGGTCGGCACATCGGTCGTGGCCACGGTGCGTCCTTCGTCCGGTGTTCGGTGGTGGGCGGTGACGCCGAGTGCGGGCGGCGCCGAACCGCGGGCCCGGACCACGACGCTAACCGCTGCTGCGACGCGACGGGCCGCTCACGCGGGCGGAGCCGCCGTGCCGCTGGAGGATCGTCGTGGCTCGGGTGACCTGCCACTGCAGGGCGAACGGATCGAGGTGGCCCGGGACGGCGTCACCGCGCGAGCGACCACGCCAGCAGCTCTGCCGGATGACGCACGTCCCACCCGCTCCGCCCGATCTGCATCGCGCAGCCGGGATTGCCCGAGATCACGGCGGCGGCACCGGTGCGTTCGAGCGAGGCGTGCTTGCGCGCGAGCAACTCGTCGCCGAAACCCGGTTGTTCGAGCGAGTAGATGCCGCCGGAACCGCAGCAGAGCTGCTCGTCGTCGGGCTCGAGCAGCGTGAGGCCGGGGATCGAGGCCAGCAGCGCGCGGGCCCGGTCCGCCTGCCGCT
>SKTG01000289.1 GCA_007118045.1 Nitriliruptoraceae bacterium | reverse complement strand
TGGCAGCAGGTGCTCGACGACCTCGAACGCCGCATCGCCGTCGGCGACATCAGCGATCGCTTCCCCACCGACAAGGAGCTGACCGAGCAGTACGGCGTGTCTCGGCACACGGTCCGTGAGGCGGTGCGACGGCTCCGAGCGCGGGGGCTGGTCGATCGCCACCGGGGCCGGGGCAGCTTCCTCAACCCCGATCGGCTGACGCAGCCGCTCGGCACGCTCTACAGCCTGTTCCGGGCCGTCGAGGAGCAGGGGCTCGAGCAACGCTCCGAGGTCCTGGCGCTCGAGGTCACACGCGATCGCGACGCCGCGACCCGGTTGGGCCTGCCCGCCGACGCCGATCTCGTGCGGCTCGAACGGTTGCGCCACGCCGGCGACGAGCCGCTCGCGGTCGACGCCGTGTGGCTGCCCTCCGACGTGGGACGGCCCCTCCTCGATGCCGACCTGAGTCGCACCGCGCTCTACGACGAACTGCTCGCCCGTTCCGGGGTCCGGATCACGGCCGTGGAGGAGTCCCTCGAACCGATCGTGCCGAGCCGTGAGGAACGCGACCTGCTCCGGCTCGGGGATGGAGAAGCGCTGCTGCGCGTCCGCCGGCTTGGCCGTACCGGAGATCGAGCGATCGAGTGTCGGGTGACCCTCATCCGTGGGCAGCGCTTCCTGTTCACCAGTTCGTGGTCCGCCGACGATCACGGGTCGGGGGCGACGTCGTTCGCGGCCGTGGAGCGCGCCTGATCACAGCCCGGCGCTCCGAAGGTGGATGCTCGCGACGAGCGAGGCTCTCACGAAGGCGACCGAGGAGGAGGCCCAGCATCCGGGCGAGGATGCCGCCGTCGGCCGGTGCGGGCCGGCGGCGAGCACGAGGCCGGCGGCCCGCACCGCTCCGGTCGTGACGATGCCGGTGGCCCACCTCGCTGCGTTCGGCGGGGTCCGACGTTGACAGCGGGTGCCGCCTCGCCGGATGCTCGGGTGCGGGGCAACGACGGAGCAGCGAGGCGGCCATGCCTTCGGGCAGGCGTGGGTTTCCCGTGGGCCTCGGACGGTCGACGGTGGGTGCCGTGTCGGAGGGGATGCACGCATGAGACCCGGTGCGGTCCCGCTGGCGGGCGGCGAACCGGTGGAGCTGCTGGACCGGGACGAGTCCCTCCGGGCGCTCGAAGCCGCGCTCGAGCGGGCCCGGACCGGTCGTGGTGAGATCGTCACCGTCACGGGTGACGCCGGTATCGGCAAGACGACGCTCGTGCGCCGGTTCCTCACGGGGCTGCCGGCCGAGATCCACGCCTTCGGTGGGGTGTGTGACGATCTCGTCACCCCCCGACCCCTCGGGCCGTTCCACGACATCGGCCGGCAGCTCGGCGGCGAGCTCGGCACCCTGGTCCGCGAGGGAGCGACGCCCGAACGCCTCCAACACACCCTGCTCGACCTGCTCGGTGGTCTTCCACCCCCGGTCGTGATGGTGCTCGAGGACCTGCACTGGGCCGACGAGGCCACGGTTGACGTCGTGACCGTCCTCGGACGCCGCATCACCCAGCGGCCGATGCTGCTGGTGCTCACGTACCGCGACATCGACGTCGACGCCGACCACCCGCTGATGAGGGTGCTGGGAACCCTGCCACCCAGGCACGTCACCCCGGTGCGCCTGAACCCACTGTCAGCGCCGGCGGTCGCGTCCCTCGCCGCCGGCCGCGACATCGACACGACGCGGCTGTACGAGGTCACCGGAGGGAACCCCTTCTACGTCACGGAGGTGCTCGCCGGCTCCGGTCTCGACGTCCCCCCCACCGTCGCGTACGCCGTGACGGCGCGGGTCGCGCAGCTGCCCCGCCGCACGCGGGAGCTGCTGCAGCTGCTGTCACTGGTCCCGTCGCGCGTCGACACGTCGCTCGTTGCCGCGCTCCGACCCGACTGGCAGGTCGCGCTGGCCCCGGCCGAGGCGATCGGCATGATCGAGCTCCGGGACGGCAGCCTGTCGTTCCGCCACGAGCTGGCTCGCCAAGCCGTCGCTCAGCAGGTGTCGGCCATCGTGGCGCGCGGACTGCACGCCCAGATCCTGGCGGTGTCGACGGAGCTCGGCGGTGATCCCGCCGAGCTGGTGCACCACGCCGCCGCCGCTGGTGACCAGGCCGCGGTCGCCAGACATGCGCCAGCGGCCGCCGAAGCGGCGCACCTCGCGGAGGCGCACCGGGAGGCGGTGGCCCAGTACGAGCGTGCCCTGGCGCTCGAGGACCGCCTCGAACCCGCGCGGGCGGCCGAACTGTGGCTCGGCCTGGCGCGTGCACGCATGGCGGCCGAACACTCGGAGCTCGAAGCCCTGGATGCAGCCCGTCGTGGCGTCCAACTCGCTCGAACGCTGGCAGACGAGCTCGCGCTCGGCCGCGGGCTCGCGGCGATGTCGCGGATCGCCTCGTGGGCCGGCGACAACCGGCTCGCGCGTGAGCTCGTCGACGAGGCGGTTCACGTCCTCGAACCGGCCGGTGACTCGCCAGAACACGCCCAGGCGATGGCGGCGGCAGCCTACGTCTCGCTCGCACAGTGGGACGTGGCGAAGGCCGCGGACTGCGCCGCTCGAGCCGAGGAGATGGCCTCGAGGGTCGGGGACGGACGGACGGCGGTGCTCGCCGACGCGTTCCTCGGCGTCACGGACATCGCTCAGGCCAGAAGCGCGGCACGTTTGGAGGCAGCGGTCCGGACCGCTCTGGACCAGGGCGACGGTCTCGTCGCCGTCGAAGGGCTCATGCTGGCCGCAACGACGTACGCCTTGCGTCGCGCGCACGTCGATGCGCTGGAGTTCGTGGCACGTGGG
>SKTG01000292.1 GCA_007118045.1 Nitriliruptoraceae bacterium | reverse complement strand
TCGCCGCCCAGTTCCCCGCCGCCACCGGCTGAGCGGCGGCGGCCCGTCAGGGCCGGCGGTCTCGGAAGAAGAGCTGAGCGGCGGCGGCCCGCAGGGCCGGCGGTCTCGGAAGAAGAGCTGAGCGGCGGCGGCCCGCAGGGCCGGCGGTCTCGGAAGGTAGAACTGAGCGGCGGCGGCCCGGCGGCGACCCGACCTTGGGAGGTCCCCGGCACGACCGCTACCCTTGCGCCGACGACGCCGACGTGTGCGTCGCCCCCGCCCCTCAGGGGGCGCAACGCCACGTTCGCGTGCCCATCGGGACCGCTTCGCCGTCGGTCCCGGCGCCGACAGCCCCGAGCCTCACCCGCCCCGTCCGCGGTCTCCGCAGAGAAGGCGTCCCAGCAGATGTCCCTCATCGTCGTCGGGTGCAACCACCACAGCGCGGACCTCTCGTTGCTGGAGCGTCTCGCGGTCCCGGTCGACGAGCTGCCGAAGGCGATGCGGGCGCTGACCGGCCTCGAGCACGTGCTCGAGGCCGTGGTCCTGTCCACCTGCAACCGGGTGGAGATCTACGCGCAGGTGACCCGGTTCCACCCGGGACTCCAGGAGCTGCGCGGTTGGTTGGCCGAGCGCGGGGACATCCATCCCCAGGAGCTGGACGAGCTGCAGTACAGCTACCACGACGAGCGCGCGGCGGCCCACCTGTTCGCCGTGGCGTCCGGGCTCGACTCGATGGTCGTCGGTGAGCGCCAGATCGGCATCCAGGTCAAGCAGGCCATGGAGGTCGCACGCGAGGAGGCCACCGCACGCCGCGTGCTCCAGCGTCTGTTCCGGCAGGCGGTCAGCGTGGGCCGGCGGGTGCGCCGGGAGACGGACGTCGCGGCCGGTACGTCCTCGATGGTCGACGTCGGTCTGGAGGCGGTGGAACGGCGCCTGGGCCGGTCGCTGCAGGGCGGCCACGTCACGATCGTGGGTGCCGGGAAGGTGGGTGCGCTCACCGCCGACCGCGTCACGTCCCTCGAGGTCGAGCGCGTGGAAGTCTGGAACCGCGACGGGGACAAGGCCCGGCGCTTGGCCGCGCGTGTGGACGGGCCGACCGATTCACGGGTGGTCGCCGACGGCGACCTCGTCGCGGCGGTCGCGAGGGCGGACGTCGTCGTGTGCACCACGGGCGCCCCGGAGCCCGTGCTCGACGTCGATCTCGTCGCCCGGGCGCTCGCCCGTCGCGAGGACCTGGGGGAGCGCCCGCTGGTCCTGCTGGATCTCGCGGTGCCCCGCAACGTCGATCCGGCGTGCGCCTCCCTGCCCGGGGTGAGGGTCGTGGACGTCTCGGACGTGCGCGAGGTCGCCGACCGGGGCCTCGCGGGCGCGGTGCTCGCCGATGCTCGCGTGATCGTGGACGAGGAGGCGGCCCGCTTCGCCGGGTGGACCCGAGCAGCCCAGGTCGAGCCGACGATCCGGGCCGTCCGGGCCCACGCCGAGCAGGTACGGGGGGCCGAGCTCGATCGGCTCGCGACCAAGCTCGGGGGCCTCGACGAGCGGCAACGGGAGGCGGTGGAGGCGCTCAGCCGCGGCATCGTCAACACGCTGCTGCACGCTCCGACGGTGCGTCTCAAGGCGCTCGCGGACGCCGACGGCGCCGAGCTGCACGCCCAGGCCCTGCGCGACCTGTTCGACCTCGGCGACGGGGTCGCCGGCGCGGCGGGAACGGGTGAGGCCGACGCGGGCGAGCCGACCGACGCGGATCACTGACCGGTGGTCGCCGCTACCGGCCCCTGGCGGGTCGCCACCCGACGTTCCGCGCTGGCCCAGGTCCAGGCCCGCGCGGTGGCCGATGCCCTGACGGCGTCCACGGGGCGTCCGGCGGAGCTCGTCCCGCTGGCGACGACCGGCGACGATCATCCCGATCGGGCGATCGAGGCCTTCGATGCCAAGGGGCTGTTCGTCGACGGGACCCGGCGCGCGGTGCTCGACGGCGACTGTGACCTGGTCGTTCACTCCTACAAGGACCTCCCCACGGAGCCCCACCCGGGACTGACGGTCGGTGCCGTCCCCGCGCGGGTCGACCCGCGGGACGCTCTGGTGACCCGGGAGGGTTGGCGGCTGGCGGACATCCCCCGGGACCGGCCACGCACGATCGGGACCTCCTCGCCGCGGCGGCAGGCGCAACTACGCCACCACCGGCGGGACCTGTTGGTCCAGCCGTTGAGGGGCAACCTCCCCACCCGGCTCGGGAGGGTCGCCCAGGGCGAGCTCGACGGCATCGTGGTCGCGGTGGCTGGTCTGCTGCGTCTGCGTCCGGAGGTCGACGGGGTGACCGCGGTCCCGCTCGAGCACGGCGAGTCGCTGCACGCACCGGCGCAGGGGGCGTTGGCCGTCGAGTGCCGGACCGACGACGCCGAGACCCGCACCGCCCTGGAGGCGGTCGACGACGCCAGGACCCGTCTCGAGGTCGCCGCGGAACGGGAACTGCTCCTGCAGTTGCAGGGTGGGTGCACGGCACCCATCGGTGCACACGCGGAGATGCGGACCACGGCCGACGGCGATCAGCGCCTGGTGCTCCTCGGCCTGCTCGCCGACCCGAACGGCACGCACCTGCACCGCGCGTCCCACGAGACCGGAGCGGAGGACGCGACGGTGCTCGGGCGGGCGATGGCCGCCACGCTGCTGGAGGCCGGAGGGGACGCCGTGCTCGACCGGCTCCGCCGCGACGAGGCGGCGGACACGGCGTCGTGACCGGCGAACCACTCGCCGGGCTGCGGGTGCTGGTGCCGCGGGCCGTCGCGCAGGCGCCGGAGCTGGCCGAGCGGGTCCGCGCCCTCGGGG
>SKTG01000346.1 GCA_007118045.1 Nitriliruptoraceae bacterium | reverse complement strand
CCGGGTGGGGCGCCGATACTCGGTACGCCCGCCGGGCGGTCCCGAGGGGGTCACCTCGTTCGTCCGTGACGAGGGCCTTCACGGAGCTGGTGCCGAGGTCGATCGCCAGGTGGGTGCCCACGGACGCTCCTTCGCGTGGTGGCTCGACCTCCGGTCCGAGGTCCATGCTCGCGCACCCAGCTCGGATGCTCGTTCGTCGCAGGGGCGACGGTAGCCAGGTGCGTGCAGCCGCTACAGCAACGTCGGGTCCACTCCCAAGGTCCGCCGCACCCTCGGACCCGTCGAGCCAGCGGCCGTCAGTCGCTCCAGCCGCTGACCAGACCCTCGACGATCCGATTACCCAGGATGATGGTGATCACGGCGAGCGGAGCGATCGTGATCGTGGCCATCGCCGCGATGTCCCACCACTGCGGGCCGTGCTGGGTCGCCTGCCCGGCTACGAGGAGTGGCATCGTCTGAGCCACGTTGAACGTGAAGATGAGAGCGAAGATGAACTCGTTCCAGGCGAACATGAGACAAACGATGAACGTGGCGATCATTCCGGGCTTCGCTAGGGGCACGGCGATGCGAACGAAGACCTGTCCTCTCGAGGCACCGTCCACCATGGCTGCGTGATCGAGCTGCTCCGGCACCTGTTTGAAGTACTCGTGCATGAGCCAGGCGGCGATCGGGAGGTTGAACATGGTGTACAGCAGGAACAACCCGATGCGCGTGTCGACCAGATTCGCGGCGTTGAACATGATGAACAAGGGCAGCACTATCGCGATCGGCGGCAAGATGCGGTTGGATACGAGCCAGAAGGCGATGTCGCGGTTGCGCATGAAGCCGAAGCGGAACTCGAAGCGCGTGAGGGCATAGCCGGCCATGCAGCCGAGCGCCGTGGCGGCGGCTGCGCTCGTGAGGCCGACCACCGCGGAGTTCTGCAGGCTCGAGAGCGTTCCGGTCCGCCCGGTGATGATGCGTTCCCACGCCGCCAAGGTGGGCTCGAAGTCGATGAACGGAAGGAATGAAGCGTCACCGAAGACGCTGCGAGCGTCTTTCAGCGAGGTGATGACCGTCCAGTACAGAGGGAAGAGCACGAACAATGTCCAGGCGAGGAGGAGGCCTGTAGCGATCCATCGGCCCCGAGCGGAGAACCTCACCGTGCCCTCCGTGACGCTGTCCTCGGGCCCATCATGACGCCGTTGTCTCCACGTCGCTCTTGAGGAAGATGACGACGGGGACCACGACCGCGATGACGAGGATCAACAGGGTGAAGGCCACCGCCGAGGCGTAACCGGTCTCGAAGAAGCGCATCGCGATGCGGTAGGCGTAAAGGGTCAACGATTCCGTGCTGTTGCCCGGCCCCCCGCGTGTCATCACGTACACGGTGTCCATGATCTTCATCGACTCCACGCCGCGGAGGATCAGGACGGCGAACACCATGGGGCGGATCATCGGGAAGACGATGTGGCGGAAGATCTGCCAGGCTCCCGCCCCGTCCACGCGCGCTGCCTCGATGGGGTCTGTCGGGACGTTGAGCAGCGCCGCGTAGAGGAAGAGGAACACGAACGGCGTCCACTGCCAGGTCTCGGCGACGATCACCGTCGCCATCGCTGTCGAGGTCCGACTCAACCAAGGGATGCCGCCGATCCCGACAGCATCCAACAAGGCGTTGGCGACGCCGATCCGCTCCTGGAACATCAACCGCCACATGTACCCGACAGCGACGGGAGCCAGCATCATCGGCAGCAGGAAGGTCACCTGGAAGAAGCGATGTCCCGGGGGACGGTGGTAGAGCAGCCATGCCAGACCCATCCCGAGGCCGAACTGGACGGACACGCCGACGATCACGTAGAGGAGCGTGTTGCCGAGGGCCGTGTGGTACCGCCCGTCGGCGAACAGGGTCTGGTAGTTGGTGAGGCCCCGCCAGGTGAACGCGCCGTCGGGGTCGCCCAACGCCCACTGACCGAAGCTCAACGCCAGCGAGAAGAGCAGCGGGAACAGCGACAGGATCAGGATGAACAGCACCGCGGGCAGCAGCAGGCTGCGCCGAGCGAGCTTCGTCGATGCTTCGGCGGGGCCGCTGGACCCCTCGAGGGGTGGCCGCTGGTCGCGCTCGCCGGCCCCGGCCGGCGTCACCGTGGCGAGAGCGGAAGGCTGCTCGCCACGAGACACCGGCCGGGCCCGGTCGTCGTTGCTCACTCGTCGAGACCGATCGAGGCTCGGTACAGCCGCAACTGCTCGTCGCGGTCGTTCTCGTCGGTGATCTGGTCCCACTGCTCCGCGACCTCCGACAAGGCCTCCTCCGGGGACGCACGGCCCGCGAGAGCATCCGTCAAGCCCGCGTCGAGCGCGTCGAGGTACTCGAAAGCGCCCGGGATCCGCAGATCAGGCTGCACGAAGTCCGCGGTGAGGCTGCTGTAGGTCTCGTCGAGGTACTCCTCGGCGACGTCCTCCTCCCATTCGGATTCGACCCAGCCCTCGAGGTCCTCGAAGTGGGAGTCGCGGAAGGGCTGGTAGCCGGTCGCGGGCCCGAAGTTGTCCCGCATCGACACGAGCTCCAGGCTGACTTGCGGGCTGGAGAGGTAACGGATCAGCTCCCAGGCGGCGTCCTTGTTCGAACTCGCCTCGGGGATCGCTGCGCCCCATCCGTTGGCGGCCATGAACGGCACCTGGTTGGGCTCGTCGAGCTCCTCCCAGTCTCCCGACCCGTGGTCGTAGACCTCCTCCGGACCCGGGATCTGCGCGAAGCCCACCAGCTCCTGCTGTTCGCGGTCGCCGGGGATCATCCCGATCGAGGCCCAGTCCAGGGCCAGCGCAGCT
>SKTG01000219.1 GCA_007118045.1 Nitriliruptoraceae bacterium | reverse complement strand
TGCGGAACGCCTCGCTGGCTCGCAGCGCGTCGCGGCGAGCGCGGTCCTCGGCGAGCCGTTCCTCGGCGGCGCTGGCCTCGGTCTCCGCCAGGGTCTCGGCCGCCCGGGCCTCGTCGAGGGCGTGTTCGGCGGCGGTGACGCGCTCGGCCGTGCGGGCGTGCTCGGCGGCCGCCTCGATCACCTGATCCGCGCGGTAGCGCGCCTGCGTGCGCAGGTAACCGCGGTAGTCGGTGAGGAACGCGCGGGCCGCCTCGTCGGCCGCGATGAGGTGGTCGAGGTCGCGTTGGACCGCCTCGAGGTCGTCGAACGAGCGTGCGACCTGCTCGAGCAGGTCGTCGTCGAGCGGCCGCAGCCCGCGAGTCAGCGTCTCCGAGAGCACGCGCGGGTCGAGGTCCTTCGCGAGCATCGGTCGGCGCAGGGTCAGGACGAGGTCGAGCATCGCCTCGAACCGTTCGCTACCGAGCCCGAACAGCGCCTCGTCGACGCGCCGGCGGTGGTCGCTCGCGCGGTCGTGCACGACCCCGTCACCGAGGTGGTCCGCCAGCGCCCGGCGGGTGCGTGGGCGGTGATCGTCGTCGACCAGGACGATGTCCTCGCCGACGCGTCCCTCGGCGACGAAGAACCACGAGCGCGGCTGCTGGCGGTGGCGCTGCGCCTGGAGGCCGACCCCGACGGTCAGGTGGCGGCGCCCGTCGCCGTGCTCGGCCGGCCCGGCGAACTCGAGCCACGCGTAGCCGTGGCCCGTGTCGGTGCCACGCCACAGCAGGTTCTCCTTCATGGTGCGGTTCTCACCCGAGAACGGGTCGAGGCGGCGGGCGTCGAGCCGCCCGTCGAGCACGAACGGGAACAGCACCTCGAGCGCCTTGGTCTTGCCGGAGCCGTTCGCGCCGCGCAGCACCATGCGGCCGTCCGCGAACGCGAACGTCGCCTCCGTGTAGTCCCAGAGCCCGACGATGCCGGCGCGGGTCGGGCGCAGGCGCGTGGGATCGGTCGGCATCAGCGGTCCTCGGGGCCGGGGGCGGTATCCTGGGTGGCCGAGAGCAGGGTCGGCTGCGCTGACGGCGCTTCGTTGACGGTGACGTCGCGGTAGCGCGCGAGTGCGGGACGGGCGACGACCCCCCCGGGCACCGCACGGACCAGGTCGAAGGCCGACAGCACCTCGACGGCGGCCGCGGCCAGTGCCGCCGGATCGTCACGCAGGTCGGCCGCGAAGCTGCGGCCGTGCGTGGCGCCGAGCGCGGCTGCCCGCTCCTCGAGCCAGGCGTCGGTGAACAGCGGTCCGGACGTGCCCGCCGCGGGATCGGCGTCGGACTCGTCGTCGACGGGGGACCCGACGGTGCGCTGGGTGGCGGGGTCCGGCTCGCCTCCGGCGTGGGTCCCGCCGGGGTGTCGTTGGGCGAGGTGGCGCTCATCGGCGGCAGCGGGCTCGTCGCGGAGCCGGGACGCCACGCCCGTGTGGGGCGGTCCAGGAGCGCGGTCGGTCGTGGCGTGCTCCGGCTCCTCGTCGCCGAGCCCCGGGGTCACGCCGGACCCGCTGCCGGTCCACGGACGGGCCTGGTCCAGCCGTGCGATCGTCGCCGCGTCGCGGGAGCCGACGCTCGGGACCGTGGCCCGCTCCACCTCGCCGTGACCCACCTCGCCGGCCATGGCGTCGGCCAGCAGCAGGGCGACCTGTCCGGCGGTGCCACCGGCCGGGAAGCGCCGGTCGCTGAAGCCACCGGTGGCGTCGATCAGGGCCAGCCCCTCGGCGCGCCGTTCGAGCTGACCGCCGGTGAGGCGGTGCAGGTCGTCGGCGAGGCGCCGTCCCTGGTTGGCGAGGTAGCCGCGTTCGGCGTCGTCGAGGTCGTCGAGGTGGAGCACCGGTTGCTCGAGCAGGAGCCGCCCGAGCCGTTGCCGCGTCTCCGTGCGGACGCCGTCGCGGCTGCTGGCCGTGGGGGCCGTGAGCAGCGCGCCGGCCGAGCGCACGTGCTGGATCACCCGTGGCGGCACGAAGACCTGGTGCAGCACGTCGCGTTCGAGGTCGTAGAGGGCCTCGCCGGCGTCCGGGTCCCGGACCCACTCCGTCGTCGAGCTCTCCACCTCGGTGAGCCCGCCGAGCGCGAGCAGGTGGCGGACGACGTCGACGAAGGCGAGCCGGTGGCGGTACTCGTCGGGATCGAACCCCAGCCCGTCGATCTCCGCGGCACGGCGTCGCAGCGCGTCCGCGAGCTCGGTCAACGCGACCTGTGGCCCCGCCCGCCCGAGCGCGGCGAGCACGAGGCACAGGTAGGCGTAGCGGCGGCGGTCGAACGGCTTGCGGTCGCGGCCGCGGCGCACGAGCTGGGTGGTGTCGAAGCGGTCGACGCGCCGGACGAGGCGGGCGCAGGTGGCTGCCAGCTCGAGCCGGTAGCCGGCCACCGACTCGAGGTCGACGCCGAGCGGCGCGGCGAAGCGCCGTACCAGGGGCAGCGCGCCCGCATCCGGGTGCGAGGCGGTCACGAGCGGGGTGACCAGCAACGTCCGTGCCGCGCGCTGGTAGTCGGCCAGGTCGGTCTCGCGCACCCCCTCCGCGATCACGGCGACACCTCCTCGATCTCGAGGGCGACGTCGGGCAGGGTCAGCGCGCCGGCATCCGTGCGCACGAGCGTGCCGGCCGGGTCGGGGCGTAGGCGCAGGCGCAGCCCCGCGGAGGAGCCGCTGGCCGTGACCCGTCCGGACACCACCGTGCGGGTGCGCAACGCGCGGTCGAGCAGGCGCAGGAGCAGCGCGACCTGGGCGGCGTCGAGGGTGTGCTCGAGCCCTCCGGCGCGCAGCTGCGTGGCGGCCG